>DASYGQ010000205.1:0-11925 GCA_035999585.1 Bacteroidia bacterium
GCCTTATACAAGTAATAATTCGTCTATAAGTGTTTAAGAGCCTGCTTGATAAGGTGTTCAACAGAAACCACATTACCCTCGGAACGGTATACCTTGTCGATTGCCTTTTCAGCAGAAGCCTTGACAAATCCCAGCATGACCAGTGCTGATAACGCCTCATTCCTGGTTTTATTGTCTGAAAACACCATTTTTTCAGATGCGGGATCCGATTTGCCGAGCTTGCCCTTCAGGTCAACAATGATGCGCTGTGCGGTCTTTTCTCCGATTCCTTTCACGCTCTTGAGCAGATTCACATCAGCTGTTGCAATCGCTCTTTGAATGTCTTCTGCAGAAAGGGAAGATAACATGAGCATGGCACTGTTGCCACCTACTCCGGATACAGAAATAAGCATCCGGAACAGAACCCGTTCTTCCTTGTCGTGAAACCCGTAAAACCTTGGAAGATCATCGCGCACATAAGTCTGTTCCGTAAAGAGCTTGCAGGGTGCATTGGGTTCAAGCCGGGAGGAGGTGTTCAGTGAGATCTGCATCACGTATCCGATTCCGGAGCAGGATACAACAACATACGTGGGGGTTTTCTCAACCAGCTTGCCTTCTATGTAATCAATCATTTTTGAAGCGACGCAATGGGAAATGTTCCTGTCCGGTAAGGGAAGGGATTTCCGGTTTATTTTTTAGACTGTGCATCCACCACCGCGATGGTGACCATGTTTACAATTTCACGCACGGAGCTTCCAAGCTGCAGCACATGCACGGGCTTTTTCATTCCAATCAGTACGGGTCCTATCGCCTCGGCTCCGCCCATTTCCTGCATCAGTTTGTAGGCAATGTTTCCGGAAGCAAGGTTTGGGAAAATAAGGGTGTTGACTTTTTTGTCGACCAGGTCGCTGAAAGGGAATTGTTCTTTGAGCAGATCATTGTTCAGTGCAAAATTGGCCTGCATCTCACCATCCACAATCATTCCAGGGTATTCCCGGTGGAGGATATCCACTGCATCGCGTACTTTATTGGGCACTTCCCCTTCGGAAGAACCGAAGTTGGAAAAGGACAGCAGTGCAATACGGGGCACAATGTTAAATTGTTTGATCGTATTGGCTGTCAGCACCGTAATGTCTACCAGGTCCTGTGCTGAAGGATCCACATTCATGGTGGTATCTGCAAAAAAGAACGGGCCCTGTTTGGTCACCATAATATACATACCGGCAACCCGGCGAACGCCTTCCTGCACACCGATTATTTCAAGAGCCGGGCGGATAGGTGTGGCATATTTGCGGGTAAGTCCGGAGATCATGGCATCTGCAGCGCCTGTTTCCACCATCATGGCACCGAAGTAATTTCGCTCGCGCATGATCTTACGCGATTCATACAATGTATAGCCTCTGCGTTTGCGTTTGTTAAAGAGGATGTCGCCGAAGGAATAGCGGCGTGCTTCTTCTTCCTTGCTCCTTGGATCCACGATGGGGATATCCGCCAGGTCGAGATGGTTTTCTTCAATAAGCTGTTTGATGCGCTCACGGTCGCCCAGCAGAATGGGCTTGGCAATACCTTCGTCTTTCACAAGCTGTGCAGCCTTCAGTATCTTATAATGATCGGCTTCGGCGAAGACAACACGCTTTGGATTGGATTTTGCTTTGTTTGTGATACCGCGGATGAGCTTGTTGTCGAGACCCAGGCGGTGGCTCAGTTCCATGCGGTAAGCATCCCAGTCGGTTATCTTTTTCTGCGCCACTCCTGATTCCATCGCTGCTTTGGCAACGGCCGGAGAAACAGTGCTGATGAGACGGTGGTCGATTGGTTTCGGAATGATATACTCAGGGCCGAAGCTCAGGTTCTTGATGGCATAGGCCAGATTCACCGAATCGGGAACGGGTTCTTTGGCCAGGCCGGCAATGGCATACACGGCAGCCAGCTTCATAGCTTCGTTGATCTGGGTGGCTCTCACATCGAGCGCACCACGGAAGATAAATGGAAATCCCAGCACGTTATTTACCTGGTTCGGATGATCGGAACGTCCGGTAGCCATGATGATGTCTTTCCGGGCAGCCATCGCTTCATCATAAGGAATTTCAGGGTCGGGATTGGCAAGCGCAAATACAATAGGGTTGGGGGCCATTGAACGAATCATGTCCTGGCTGACAATGTTTCCTTTGGAAAGTCCTACAAACACATCGCAGTCTTTCATGGCTTCCGCAAGTGTGCTGATGCCTTTGACTTTGGATGCGAAGAATTTTTTGTTGTCATCCAGATCGTCCCGGTCAACAGTCAGAGGTCCTTTGCTGTCGAGCATCAGGATGTTCTCTTTCTTTGCTCCCACTGCGATGTACAGTTTGGCGCAGGAGATGGCAGATGCACCGGCTCCATTGACAACAATTTTCACTTTGGAGATGTCTTTCTTAGCTACTTCGCAGGCATTGATAAGGGCGGCAGAAGAAATGATGGCTGTTCCATGCTGGTCATCGTGCATCAGCGGAATATTGAGCTCCTCCTTCAGGCGGCGCTCGATCTCAAAGCATTCGGGAGCTTTGATATCCTCCAGGTTAATACCACCGAAAGTAGGGGCAATGGCCTTTACCGTATTGACGAAGAGGTCTACATCCTTGGCATCCACCTCAATGTCGAACACGTCGATGTCGGCAAATATTTTGAACAGAAGTCCTTTCCCTTCCATGACAGGCTTGCTGGCAAGCGGACCGATATCTCCCAGTCCGAGAACTGCTGTGCCATTGGAGATAACCGCTACCAGGTTTCCTTTGGCGGTGTATTTATAGGCGTCTTCAGGGTTGGCCTCAATACGGAGGCACGGTTCGGCCACACCGGGTGAATAGGCAAGGGAAAGATCCCGTTGGGAGCTGTATGGTTTTGTTGGAACAACTTCAATCTTGCCCGGACGCCCTTGTGAGTGGTAATCCAAGGCATCTTGTTTTCTGAATTTTGCCATGCTGTAATCCTTTGGTAACGCGCGAAGATAATAAAATTTAAGTGTGAAAAATAAAGCGCATAATTGCTGAAAAGCGGGCGAAACATTTAAATTCCAACCCTCTGGCCCTGAGCCGGCCCATTCTGTGGCATTGAGAAATTGCCTTCATCCCGGATTATCCGGAACTCATCTAAATTCCCTCAAAAGCATACTGACGTAATGAAATTATCAGTAAAATTGCAGGCTTTTTAATCAGCTCCTTTCCTTTGCAGGCAGAACAGGTTCATATCATCGAAAAATCGGCTCCGACAAGCAGCAAACTGTCTGATTATGGGCAGTTTATCAAATTACGCCTTTCGGCCCTGGTCGTTTTTTCAGCCGCTATTTCCTTCGTGGTTGGTTCCAACATTGAAAAGCCGGGAATACCCCTCAACTGGCAAAAGCTTTTGTGGCTCATCATCGGTGGCTTTCTTGTCACCGGATCTTCCAACGGTTTTAATCAGATCATTGAGCGGGAACTCGACAAACTGATGTCCCGTACCAGCAGACGCCCGCTCCCTCAAAAAAGGATGAGTGTTCCGGAAGCTTTGGTGATTGCTTCGGCAACAGGAATTGCAGGTGTTGTTATTCTCTGGGTGTTTATGAACCCCCTCAGCGGCATTCTTGGTTTCACCGCTCTTTTCCTCTATACACTTGTTTATACCCCGCTCAAACGCAAAACCCCGTTTGCTGTCTTTGTCGGCGCTTTTCCGGGTGCGATCCCGCCCCTGCTGGGCTATGTGGCGGCGACCGACAGTCCCGGACATATCGGCATCCAGGCCCTTGTTTTATTTTCGGTTCAGTTTATCTGGCAGTTTCCGCATTTCTGGGCCATTGCCTGGGTGCTGGATGAAGACTACCGCAAAGCCGGCTTCAGAATGCTGCCTTCGGGTGAGCGCGACAAAGCCACTGCCTTCCAGGTGCTGGTCTATACTTTGTTCCTTCTTCCCATCAGTCTTTTCCCGGTATTTTTCCGGATGTCGGGAACAATTTCCGCTCTTGTCATCCTGGGTGCAGGCATCTTTTTCTGTTATCAGGCTTACGTGCTGTATAAAGAGTGCACAGTCAAAGCAGCCCAGAAACTGATGTTCGGTTCCTTCTTATACCTGCCGCTGGTTCAGCTGGCTGTTTTATGCAGAATATGATAGCTATGACTGAAATACCGCAAATATCCGACGAGCAACTCAACAAAGAGAAGGCAGCCCGCATGCTGATGTGGATAGGCATTGCTTCCATGGTGTTGTTTTTCGGTGGTCTCACCAGCGCCTATATCGTGCGGATGAATGGCGGCAACTGGAAAGATATACGCATGCCTGCTGAGTTTTACATCAGCACCGCCCTGATCATGTTCAGCAGCGTAACAATGAATGCGGCGCTTTCGGCAGCGCGCAAAGGAAAGCCTTCCGGCCTGCTTGTGCTGTTTACATTTGTGCTTGGCTGTGGTTTTGCATTGTTCCAGTTTCTCGGATGGCGCGATTTGAATCATGCAGGCATTTATTTCACCGGTCACCTCTCCATTGCTTCCGGGCAGTACTTATATGTACTTACCTGGGCACACCTGATGCACCTGCTGGCGGGACTGCTTACTCTGATATTCACAGGTATTAAAGCAGCAAGAGGAAAATACACGGCGGGCAGTTATAACGGACTGAAAGTGTGTGCTATTTTCTGGCATTTCCTGGATGTTCTGTGGATTTATTTATTCCTGTTCCTGTTATTTATTAGATATATTGCGTAAAATTGCGCTTCAATTAAGAAAAAATTATTAAAATTGCCCAGCTTATTTGTAAAGTAGCGAAAGCACATTCATCCATTTCTGTAACCTTATAAATTTTATTTCTATGTCAGATCACGCATCGGCAGATTATCCGGCAAATTGGGGAGGCGGTGTGTCACCGCTCAAAGTAAGCTACGGTAAGCTATTCATGTGGTTTTTTCTTATCTCGGATGCCCTTACCTTCTCTGCATTCCTGAGTGCCTATGGTTTCATGCGGCATAAGTTTGCAGGAACCTGGCCCGAGCCATCCACGGTGTTCCATCACTTTCCTTTTATTCACAAGGAGTTACCGCTGGCCTATGTAGGTCTGATGACTTTCATCCTTATCATGTCTTCTGTTACCATGGTGCTTGCCGTTGAAGCAGGACACCGGAAAGACAAGAAAGATGTCATGCTCTGGATGATTCTCACCATTATCGGCGGTTTTGCCTTCGTTGGCTCACAAGCCTGGGAGTGGTACCACTTCATCACAGGTACTGAAACCGGTCACTGGAAAGACCTGATTGTCGACGGAAAAGTTGTCAAAACCCTTGTTCACGGTGCGAACCTGACTTATAACGAATACGGAAACTCCCTGTTTGGAGCCTTCTTCTTCTTCATCACCGGCTTTCACGGATTTCACGTATTCAGCGGTGTTATGATCAACATTACCATCTTCATCATGGTAGCCCGTGGTGTGATGGAGAAACGCGGACATTATGAGATGGTTGAAAAAGTAGGTCTGTACTGGCACTTTGTGGATCTGGTGTGGGTATTTGTATTTACCTTCTTTTATCTGCTCTAAATCAAAAGAAAATTTCAAAATCAATAAAACGATAAAGCGCTATGGAATTCCACGACGACTTTCCGCAATACGAATTCAGGGATCAGCATGATGATGTTGAGGGGAAAAAACAACGCAGAAGACTCTGGAACGTATTCTGGATCATGCTTGGCATCACCATTTTTGAACTGGTGCTCGGTTCTTACGCCGCATCACACAGCAATGTGAGCAAAACCATGCTGAAGATTGTCTTCATCAGCTTTACCATTCTGAAAGCCTATTACATCGTTTACTCTTTCATGCACCTGGGTCATGAAGTGAAAGCAATGAAATGGATCATCATTGCACCCTATACAACCTTTATCCTGTATCTGGTGTTCATGGCTACCATCACCGAAGGAAATTACTCCAAAGATCACAAAGTATCTCCTGCGGATAAGGTGTATGCCGCTCCTGCAACAGCCGAAGAAGGCAGCCCCGCCGAGAGTGGAGAACACAAATAAGACTCCGCGCTGTTTACAAGCGTGACTGATATGAGAAAAGGAATCACGCTCCTGACGGTATTGTTGCTGCCGATCACCATTTACCTGATCTTTGCCATCAGCACCATCCACTATGTGCCTGTTCCTCACTACGGACCACGTACAACCCGTGTGGTCATGGAAGATGGACGTTCACGCACCGATACTGTGTACCATACAATCGGTGCTTTTGCCTACAAAGGCAAAAACGGACTTGTGAAATCCGACACGCTTCGCAATCACATGTACCTCGCTCTGTTTGTACAGACCGATTCTTTGAAAAACAGCTACAACTGCGCTGCCCTCAAAGCCTACGCGAATTTCAACAAGGAAGATCTCGACACCCTGCATTTTGTTTTCTTTTACCCCCTTTCCAAAGATTCCCTGAAATCCTACGTTGACCTGGCCGATACACTGAAATTCAAAAAGAACCATTGCCTTACTTTTTTCATCGACAACAATGACAGGGATTACCTCTGCAAGGAATATTATTTTAAAACACGCCCCGGAGAAAAGAAAACACCCTGGAAAAGCAATATGGATCTGGTTCTCATAGATACCAAAGGCTGCGTGCGCGGTTATTACGATGCCCGCTATGCACCCGAAATATCCAGGATGGTGGAAGATATCAAGCACATCAAGTTCCATGACGAAGCAGCCGGCATGGAAAAAAAATACACACCTGTTAAGAAAGGAAGCTGATTTTCAGAAATCTGCCGGTAAGAGGAAAAGGAAAGAGAATATTATTTTCTTTTGAAAGACCAGGTAATCACAAATTCCGCCACCACTTCCCCTTTTTCATCTTTGCCCTGTGTTTTCACTGTTGTTGTCACGCCTTCGCCGGTACGTTGTGTTTCAGCAATGGCATCGGATATTTTTTTTCCGTCCATGCAGGAAAAGAAAATACGTCCTGTCGCCTTTTTCCGGAAGTCGGCCTGCATGCCCACAACCAGCATGGATACTTTCGGACTGGCATCCCTGACAAACAGCATGGCAATGGCTCCTGCTGAAAGTTCAGCTACCATACCCAGGCAGGCAAAATAAACCGAACGGAAGGGATTCTTGGTGAGGTAACTGTATCGGATACTCGTAACTGCGTGCGCTTCGCTCAACTCCCTGACCGTTACACCGGCCAGAAAAAGCATAGGAAGTTCTTTCAGGCAGAAAAGCCGGAAAAGAAAAGGATTCGTTACCTGACGGATGAATTGCTCGCGTTTGTTCATGGCTGAATTTGTCCCGAAGGTAGCAAACAGTTTAAAGATCAGGCCGCCTCTCATCGAAATTTGAATCCACAATATTTCCGGAGGTCCCGGGGAAAACCGTCGCCGGCACGCAAAAGATTCTTAATTTTGCAATGTAATAATCTGCTGATCTGAAATGCTGTACGTAAAAAAATCAAATCTTCCCGGTTCCGGAAAAGGGCTGTTTACAAAAGCGCCCATCAAACGCGGTGATGTGGTCATTGAATACCTCGGAGAAACAATACCCTGGTCGGAATGCCTCAAACGCGAACAGGCCGGAAAGGGCGGATATTTCATGTATGTCACAAGCGATCATTGCATTGATGCACGTCCTACCAAGGAAAAGCTGGCCCGTTACGCCAACGATGCCAAAGGCTTTACCAAGGTGGAAGGGGTCACCAACAATTCCTTTTATGAAATGCGCGGCAAACGGGTATTCATTGTGGCCCGCAAAAATATTCCGGAAGGGTCTGAAATTCTGGTCGGTTACGGGAAGGAATACTGGGACACGCTTAAGGAGACAATCCGCAAGCAGAATAAAAAGGCAAAGCTGAAAAAGCACGCCAAGCAAAAGAAAAGCCCGAAGCGAAACTAAGCCGCTTTCTTAGCCGAACAACAGTCCGAACACTTCTTCGATTTTTCCAACCATCGTGATCTTGATGCCGTATTGCTTCAGGTCAAGACCTTTTTTGTTATACCTGGAAATATAAATTTCTTCATAGCCCAGCTTCTCTGCTTCCGAGATCCGCTGATCCACCCGGTTTACCGGACGAATCTCACCCGAGAGTCCCACCTCCGCGGCAAAGCATACTTTTTGCGGAATGGGCATGTCGGCGTTGGAAGACAGCACCGCACACACGAGTGCAAGATCCACTGCAGGATCTTCGACTTTAATGCCTCCGGTAATATTCAGAAACACATCTTTGGCTGCCAGACGGAAACCACAACGCTTTTCGAGGACGGCCAGCAGCATGGATAACCTGCGGAGGTCGAATCCTGTGGAGGATCTCTGCGGAGTGCCGTAAGCTGCGGAGCTGACAAGAGCCTGCGTTTCAATAAGCATGGGTCGCATGCCTTCCATGGTGGCTGAAATGGCAATGCCGCTGACAGGTTCGTCGCGGCTGGTGACAAGTATCTCTGAAGGGTTGCTGACTTCCCGCAGGCCGCTGCCCTGCATCTCATAGATGCCCAGCTCATTCGTTGATCCAAAACGGTTTTTGGTGGTACGTAACAGGCGGTAAACATGGTTGCGGTCGCCTTCAAACTGCAGCACTGTGTCAACCATGTGTTCAAGCACTTTAGGCCCGGCCAGACTTCCGTCTTTGGTGATGTGACCGATCAGGAAAACGGGAGTCGCACTCTCTTTGGCATAACGCATGATTTCAGCCGCACATTCCCGGATCTGCGACACACTGCCGGGTGAGGATTCGATACTGGATGTGTGCAGTGTCTGGATGGAATCAATAATCAGGAGCTGAGGCTGCAAAGCTTCAATCTGCTGAAAAATATTCTGGGTGTTTGTTTCGGTGAGGATATAGCACAAGGGGTTGTTCAGTCCGATGCGCTCGGCACGCATACGGATCTGCTGTTCGCTTTCTTCACCGGAGACATACAGCACCTTCATCTTCTTGGCATTGAGCGCTACCTGCAGCATGAGGGTGGATTTACCAATGCCCGGTTCTCCGCCGAAAAGCACCAGCGAGCCCGGCACAATTCCTCCGCCGAGTACACGGTTCAGCTCCTTATCGCCAATGTCGTAACGCTGATCGGTGCTCAGGCTGATTTCATTCACGAGCTGTGGCTTCGGAATACGCCGAGAAGGAGAGCTGAGTCCGGGTGTTTTGGCATCCGATGCTTTCTGTACAATCTCTTCCACATAGGTGTTCCATTCACCGCAGGACGGGCAGCGGCCTATCCACTTGGGCGACTGAGCCCCGCAGTTTTGACAGAAAAAGGTAGTTCTGGTTTTAGCCATATCTCTTCAATTAACAAACAGCTCTTGTGATACCTAAAGGTTTCAAAGAGCCTCTTCAGATTCAATCAGTGATGCACGTGACTGGTGCCTCGTTCTCTTTTTCTTTTACCAACACGGTAAATGAAACAGGTCTGGCTTTTGTTCACCGGATTCAGGAAGTGCAGGATGGCATCCAGATTACCTTGCTGGATCACCGTTTCCGGTTCAATATCGGCATAACAATCCCTGAAACGGGCCACGCGTTTATCGAGGTCTTCATCTTCCATGAAAATAACATAGTTCGGGTCAAGCTCGGGTTTGTGATTGTCGACCAGCACATTCAGCGAGTCGCAATTTGAACTTGTTGTAAGACAATAGACGGCAGAAGGCCATTGGTGCAGGTAATAAAGCGGAGGTATCAGTATCTCACTGTGATTGCCGGCATCGATGATGAACGTTTTCACATCCCCTTTTTTGGCCAGATAGATCATCGACTCCACACGGTCGCGCTTGGAGTATGACACAGAGATAAACAACATCGGGATTGTATTTACGCTCCAGAAAAAAATCCAGAACCCGCGCAGCAGCTTCGGGTGTTTTTGCCAGTAAGCAGACTTGTCAGCAAACTCATGCCAGCCAATCATACCCAAAATGATGATGTAAGGCAACACGGGAAGGATGAAGCGTTCCTGCTTGTTTGGGAAGTAGGAGTGGAAAGCAAAGAAGATAACGGCAGGAAGGAAGAGGAGGAGATGGCTTCTCCATTTTCTGGCAAATCCGAAAACAAGCAGGAAGCTGATGGGCGGCACCAGCATGCCGAGTACGACAGTAAAATACATATACCACTGCTGTGTTTCATAGCTGTAGGCGTTTTCCATGTTGTAATGGACGTACTCAATGAATTCCGCAAAAGGGTAATGCCAGTTAATATAGTCCACCGGTCCCTGAACGGCGGTCATGCAAAACAGGGCAGACAGGCCAAACAAAAACGCACCTTTCCATTTTTTGTGGATCAGCAACACCAGGCCGAAGCCGCCGATGAAAAAGAGCGACTGGAAGCGGATCGAGAAAGCGAGTCCGGCGATCAATCCGGCATAGATGTAAAAACGGCTGATGTTTTTTTCTTCCGCCCGGATCAGATACCAGGTGGCGCTCAGCAGGCAGGGAATGCAAACCACCTCCACCAGGTTACGCACGCTGAGCATCGGCATGAACCAGTAGATGGAAAGAAGCAGGGCGGCCATACGTGCGGTTCTCTTGCCGGCATAATGAAAGGTAATGCGGTAACCGAGTGTAATAGTAAGCAATGAAAAGAGGGCATGAAAGAAACGAACGACATACATTTTGCCCTGGGGATCGGTGAAATGCAAGGCTCCGCATAATTTAAAAAACAGAAAGTGGAGTCCGGCATAAAACAAACTGTGTCCGCTTGGTGTCTGAGCACCGGAGCCAGGAAGCCAGTTGTTGTAGTCGGTTCCATCGGCCCAGGACTGTGCCGCTTCAATAATCAGAAAATGATCGTCATGCATTCCCCAGCCTTTGGAGAATATAACAGACAGCAGGCGGCAAAATCCACCAAGCAGGAGAATCAGCAGCAAAGGCTTTTCGTCCCAGTATTTTTTGATGATGTGTGTCATTTCACTTTAGAAAAGTTTAGAAGAATGTCGAATATTGAACACCGAATATCGAAGGACTTATTGGAATGGGCATTGAATAATGTTTTTGCTTTCACTATTTACTTCAATATTCGATATTCGGTGTTCGATATTCGACATTACCTTTTATCTATCCTTTAATCTTTCTCTCAATCCCCGACGTTGAGTATCCCGGTAAAAAATCAATCAGCTTCACTTCCTTCACCAGGTCGTGGCCTGCAATCTGCTCTATCTTATAATCGCTGCCTTTTACAAGTACATCTGGTTGTATTTGTTTGATAAGGTCGTATGGGGTGTCTTCATTGAAACAAACCACAGCCGAAACAAAATGCAGGGCTGCGAGGATCAGCGCGCGTGACTGTTCATCCTGAAGCGGACGCGAAGGTCCTTTCTGTAAACGACGCACCGAATCATCGGAGTTGAGTCCGATGATCAGCTGTGTTCCGCAATCAGCAGCTTTACACAGGTAGTCAATGTGCCCCCGATGTATGATGTCGAAGCAGCCATTGGTGAAAACAATTTTTTCGTCCTTGAATCTCCAGTATAAAAGCATCGGCCTGATGGAATCGGCCGTGTAAATTTTCGACTGAATGAGTTCAAGCTGGGTCTTGCGTGGAGTCAGCATCGTTTTCTTTGTTTAATAGGGGAAGAAGGACCAGAGATACAAGGCCCAGTGTGAGAATAAGAATGAATGAGGCCGTCCATACTATCCATGGAAAGGCAATGGAAATGGATTCGGCTGTGTCTTTTGGGAATTTCAGGATCAGGAAGGAGAGAAGTACATTGGCCACGATGAGCTGATACGCACCAATACCGCCCGGAGTGAAAACAACACCCAGTGTCCCGAGCGCAAATATGCAAAGCCCTTCTTTCACACCCAGCCCGGAAGTTTCATCGAGGCAGTAAAAACACACATGCATTGAAACATAATACATCAGCCAGATAAAAATGGTGTGACCGATAAACTGCCAGGGCTTGTTTATATGCTTCACTGTTTTCAGTCCTTCAAAGAAACCGGACACGAAACGGATGGCTTTGCTCAGCGGACCTGTTCCTGT
>DASYGQ010000249.1:0-14748 GCA_035999585.1 Bacteroidia bacterium
TTACATTCGCAGGCCTGTCGCATTTCTGAATTACTCCTTTTATTGCGGGGTTATGGGGAATGTTTACTGGAATTTATTCAATCCATATTTTACACGGAGCACCAATTACAATAACGGATATGAAAAAAAACGTACTCTTCTTCGTCGCGCTGTTCACAGTGTCCTTCTTTTCGTTTAGCCAGAAAGGTGATTCGCTGCAAGGCTTTGACCGCGCCAAATGGCTCAAGATAGCTGCCAACGAGAACATCAAAGCTGCTGCTGACATTGAAGAATTTATCTACTGGAGAGAACGTGTTTTCATCAATCAGAAATATCATATCAATCAGACCACCGCCGGTCAGAAAAAGTCATTACCTGTCTCCAGAGCTCTTTCGTCAGCTTGTGATAACACGGACTTCGAATCCGGAAACTTTACGGGCTGGAAAGGCGCCATCGGTTACAACAACAATTCCGCCAGTCCTCTCTTCGTGACAACACCCAATGTCATCCAGACACTCGGCACCAATGCTCCTGAAACTCAGTGCTCCCCGCATACCCTTGTTACCAGCGCCGCCGGTAACGATCCTTACAGCGGTCTTCCTATGCTTGACCCCCTCGGGGGATTGTATGCCTGCCGTCTGGGAGGTGAATATGTAAACATCAATTCTCACACGCGCAGATTTCCGGGCGGAAACGGCGGCCCCGATTCCTGTGTTTTCGGCAATCCGAACCCAACCTTTCCCGGAGGTAATACTTTCGACAATGCAGGGGGAGAAATTCTCCAGCAAACTTTTGTTGTAACTCCTAATAACGACCTCTTTACTTATAAATATGCAGTGGTGTTGTCCGCTGCCAATCATACCTCAGGCCAGGAACCATATTTCCGCGTGGAAGTTCAGGATTCCCTCGGAAACAAAATTCCCTGCCAGCAGTATTATGTCGAAGGTGATACCAACGGTATTCCTCCCAAGGGTTTCCTCACCTCCACTCAACAGGATGCGAACGGAAATCCCGTTTATTATCTGCCATGGACTTCCAACAGTATCAACCTTTCTACATTGTTGGGTCAAAAAGTTACCGTTCGCTTCAGTGCGGCGGGCTGTACCTTTGCTGCTCACTTCTGCTATGCCTATATCGACGCTTCCTGCGGACCGGTTTCTCTGACAAACACGATTCAAGGCTCACACGCCGTTTGTGTGGGACAGAACGATACACTCACCGCTCCCGGATCAGGTGGCGTGGGATCTTACCACTGGACGCATGTCAATGCCGCACCAAACCCTCCCAACTATGGCATCCTCGGTTCGGACTCCACCCAGCAGGTTATTGTCACACAGCCCGGAACCTATGAAGTACTTATTACTTACCCAAGCGGCTGTAATTACAAAATCGATACCACTATTGCCTTCCACCCGCTTCCGGTTCTCGCCATCACTACCAAACCCAGTCTTTGTAACGGATCCAACAATGCAACCGCCACGGTTACACCCAGCGGAAGCGTACCTTTATATACTTATTCCTGGTCACCCGCGCCGGGATCCGGGCAAGGATCCGCAACGGTTTCCGGTTTGAACGCTCCTGCCACCTATACCGTCACTGTCACCGGCGGAAGCGGATGCTCATCCACAAAAACATTTACAACAACGCAGCCCACTGCGCTCACAGCCAGCAATACGGTTGTCAATGTACTCTGTCACGGAGGCAATAATGGCTCAGCCACGGTAACAGCCGGTGGCGGAACCCCCGGATACAATTATTCCTGGGCTCCTTCAGGTGGTAACGGCTCCAAAGCAACCGGACTGACCGCAGGAAATTACACCTGCACTGTATTGGATACCAACGGTTGCTCTGTTCAAACCATTGCAACCATCACTGAGCCCGCTATACTAAGCGCTACTAATATCAAAAGAGATATCAAATGTTATGGTGACAGCACAGGCAGAGACACCGTACTTGCAAGCGGAGGAACTCCGGCTTATTCCTATTCCTGGTCACCTTACCGCGGCACCTCATCCGTAGATTCTGTTCTTGTGGCCGGTTCTTATACCTGCACCATCACCGATGCACACGGCTGTATCACAACCACCTCCTGCACCATCAAGCAGCAGCCGAAACTGGTATTGAACACTTCCAGCGTACCGACTCCCTGCGGAGGCATTTCAGGCAGCGCAACCGTCAATCCTTCGGGAGGAACCGGAACATACACCTATTCCTGGGCATTGCCGGTGGTCAGCACCACCAATACTGCCACCATTGTATCGGCCGGAATCTATACCGTTTCGGTGACCGACTCCAATGGTTGCATGAAAACAGCTTCGATAGCTGTGTCCAATACCGGCGGTCCCCGCGACACAGCCAACCTTGATCATAAAAAAGACGTCACCTGCTTTGGCGGAAATGACGGAAATGCCACCGTTCACGGTGTTGGCGGAACCGGAACACTTACCTATTCCTGGTCACCCAGCGGAGGCGGAACACCTTCGACCACCGATACCACCATCACGAATCTGACAACCGGTGTTTATATCTGTACCATCATCGACGCGGCTACCTGTCAGACTTCCGTAACCGACAGCATCAGGCAACCTGCCAAAATAACCGCCACCACTTCATCAACCAATGTGTCCTGCTTCGGCGGCAGCAATGGTACGGCAACTGTTATTCCTGCCGGAGGTAACCCCGGAGGATATACCTATACATGGTCACCTGCTCCGGCAGCGGGACAAACAACGGCCACTGCCACCGGCCTGCCGATCGGCACCTATACATGTACCATTAACGACCTGAAAGGTTGCGGAGGATCAGCCACCGTCACCATCACACAGCCTCCCCTGCTCACCGCGAGCAATACGGTCAATAACGTGTCCTGCTTTGGTGGCAGCAACGGTTCATCCACTGTTAGCGCTTCCGGCGGCACAACCGCGTATACTTATTCCTGGTCACCTTTCGGCGGAACCGCGGCAACTGCGCCAGGCCTTTCTGCAGGTACCGATACCTGCACAGTCACTGATTCCAAAGGATGTAAAGTAATTTCCATTGCAGTGATCAAACAGCCTACACAGCTGGCGGCTCCGATCACACCAACGAACATCTCCTGCTTCGGCGGCAGCAACGGCTCAGCCGTGGTGACACCTGCCGGTGGAGTTCCTGCTTATACGTACGGCTGGACTCCTTCCGGCGGAACGAATGCCAATGCAAGCGGACTGTCTGCCGGCACTTATACGATCACACTGACCGATGCACACGGCTGTTCCATCACCAACACCACAACACTCACGCAGCCCACACAGCTGACATCCGGCAAAACAGTCACCAATGTAACCTGTAACGGACTGAAAAACGGAACGATCACAGCGATCCCTGCCGGTGGAACTCCTGCATACAGCTATTCCTGGAACCCGATTGTAAATTATACTGTCACAGCTTCCGGTCTTTCTCCTGGAAAAACCTATACCTGTACCGTGAGCGATGCCAACGGGTGTACGGTTTCATTCAGCGCGCCTATTACGGAGCCTGCTGTTCTGGCAGCTTCCATTCCTACGAATAAGATCACCTGCTTTGGTGCCAACACCGGAAAAGATTCGGTGATCACAAGCGGGGGAACAGTTGCGTATACTTATTCATGGAGCCCCAATACAGCAACTACATCTGTTGTGACCGGTCTCACTGCAGGCATCTATACATGTACTGTTACCGATGCTAATGGCTGTGCCGTTACCGCCACAGGCAATGTTACCCAGGCACCAGTCATTGCAGGTAACCCGACAGAGACTCAGGCCATCTGTACCACCAATAACGGAACAGCTACCCTTCACCCAACCGGCGGAAGCGGTCCTCTCTCCTCGTTCCAGTATTCCTGGTCACCCAGCGGAGGAAGCGCTGTTGCAGCAAGCGGCCTCGCTCCCGGTTCTTATACCTGCACCATTACCGACAGCGCAGGCTGTAAGGTTCAGGTACCTGTTACCATTACGCATGGTGTCAATGTTATTGCCCCAAACCCAACTTCACAACCGGCAATCTGCCTTTCGACGAACGGACAGGCTGCAGTTCACCCGACTGGCGGTTCAGGCACCTATACTTATTCCTGGACTCCCGGAACAAACACAACCTCTTCTGAAACAGGATTAGCAGCTGGCACTTACACCTGCACAATCACCGACAGCCTGGGCTGTACAAGCACTCAGACCGTTGTGGTTGCTCACGGATCAAACACCATAGCGTGTAACTTCTCTGCCAACCCTGTGACCGGAATGGTTCCATTGCCTGTGACATTCAGCGACAGCAGTTCTGCCGGCGTGACCACCTGGACCTGGGATTATGGCGACAGCGGATCCGGAACAGGACCGAAAGTGACCAATACATATACGACTCCCGGTACTTATACGGTTACCGAAACAATAACCGATGCCAATGGTTGTACATCAAGCAGCACAGTTGTTATCGAAGCAATGCCACTGATCTCTTCTGTGATTGTGCCGAACGTGTTCACACCAAACGGAGATGGAAGCAACGACGAGTTCACTGTAAAGACAATTGCCGTGAAGAACTTTGACATGAAGATCTTCGACCGTTGGGGTGTGCTGATGTCACATGTATCAGATCCTCTGATTGGCTGGGATGGTAAAAAATCCGGAGGCGCAATTGCCGATGCCGGAACCTATTACTACGTGATCACAGCAACAGGTAATGATACAAAAGCTTATAGTCTGACCGGATTCATCACACTCACCCGGTAAGAAACAATTTGATCCCGGTCTGCCTGAATGCAATTCGCAGGCAGACCGGGATTTTTTTTTGCCCGAATTCGCCGGCCTTGTTACGAATGAACCTTATACA
Organism: Bacteroidia bacterium; assembly: GCA_035999585.1. GTDB lineage: Bacteria > Bacteroidota > Bacteroidia > Palsa-965 > Palsa-965 > Palsa-965. The sequence continues at coordinate 4,816 of DASYGQ010000249.1, forward strand.
CCACCAATTCACATGGCCTTTAAAAACCGCCTGAAAACCTTTCTGGTTAAGAATCTCAGTATCTCCAATGTGGATGCTGAAAAATTAATCTTCGAAAAGCGCGTGCATATCAATGGCAAACGCGGCCGCTTTACTTCTTCCGTCACCCAAAGCGATGAGGTGAAGCTGGATGGGAAAGTCATTCTGGAAAAGAAAAAATTCATTTATATCAAATATTACAAACCGGTTGGTATCGAGTCAACGATGGATCCTGCCATTGAAAACAACATCACCACAGCTGTGGGCCATCCTGAAAGGCTCTTCCCGATCGGACGGCTTGACAAAGATTCGGAAGGTCTCCTCCTGCTCACAAACGACGGCAGTATTTATAACAAAATACTCAAGAGCGAACACAACAAGGAAAAAGAGTACATGGTCAGTGTGAACCGCGACATCACCGAAGAATTCATTACAGCTGTCCGCAGCGGTATCATTATTATGGGCAAGCGTACCAAGCCTGCTGAAATTTTTGTTAATAAAGGCAATGACCGCAGCTTCCGGATTATCCTCACCGAAGGAATGAACCGTCAGATCCGCCGCATGTGCCACAAATGCAATTACCAGGTCAAAAAACTTAAGCGTATACGCATTGTAAATATTCTGTTGAATGATATGAAAGCCGGGCAATGGAAAGACCTGGAGCCTGTGGAGCTTGAAAACCTCTTCCGTTCCATCGGAAAAACCGAGGAAGGTGCAGAAAAGCCAAAGAAAGCCGAGGAACCGAACAAGCCTAAGCGAGCGTCCCGTCATCGTGCCCCTGCCAGACAAAATAAGCGGTAAATACCTGTATCAACCGGCTATTCTAAATTTTAATTATCTTTACCTGATTGACTTTAACCGATCCAACGGTCCCAAAGCAGATTGTATTGTCTAAAGAAATACCTCTATGCGTGTACATGCATTTCTGATTCTTCTGTTGATTTCGGTTTCTGCTTTCGCTCAGAAGAGTGTCCGCGAAGCACATAAACTCATTGAGTCCAGGAAATACCGTTCAGCCTGGGAAGTGCTGGATAAAGCCGACCCAAAAAACGAAAAGCCGGAAATCGCCCTCGAGAAGACCAATCTTGTCCTCAATTATTTCGTCAATACCGTCATGCACCAGGTCTTTACGCTCAAAGACCTGCAGCCCGGTGAAAAGCTGGAAGACCTCCGCGGAAAAGATGAAAACGGTGCCCTTATCCGATTCGATCCGGCCGCAGTACTTGATACGCTTCTTAAAAAACATCCGAAGGAATACACCCTCTATGAAGGCCTCGGAAATTATTATTATGAAACCTTCATCATCTTTCAGGAGAACTGGATCAAGAAACCCGAAGAACTTGTCAATCTGATTACTTACAATTACAAGGAAGCATTCGACCACGGAATCAAAACATACAAAGTCTGTTACCGTATCGGTTTTTCTCAGCTTTTTCTGCAGCGCTTTCCGGAAGCCAAAAAATCCTTTGATCAGGCCATCGCCCTCAACCCTAAATACCCCGATTCCTATTACAGCCTTGCCTATACCTGTCTCCAGCTGAATGAGACCGACAGTGCCCTCAACAGTGCCAACAAGGCTTATGAACTTTTCACCGACACCTTCAATCATTCTGACGTGAACCTTCTGCGCGGACTGATTTACAGTGCGAAGAAAGACAGCATTGCTTCCATGAAAGAATACAAAGCCGCCGCTGAGCTCAATCCTAAAAATCAGGGTATCTGGCAGCTTTATCTGAAAGCTGTGCTTCGGTACAACAGCCCGGACATTCACAAGGTCAGCAGCATTTATTTCGACCTGGATCCAAAGGGAGGTGATACATACAGTCAGCTGATCAACGGGTATTTCCAGGTCAATAAATCAAAGGAGATTCTGGACTTCCTTGAAGAGAAACTGAAGCAGTATGAAAGTGATCCGGAGGTGACAGGCAATATCCGTTTTTACAGGGCCTATATCTATGTGATTATGGAAGATAAGGCTAAAGCAAAAGCCGATCTCCTTCAAGCGAAAGCTGATTTTTCAAAAGTATTTCCTCCCGAACACGAGATGTTCGGTTCTATTGAGGAAGCATTGAAGGAACTTGAGAAATAAAAAAAAGAATTTCGAATATCGAACGCCGAACACCGAATATTGAAGTGAAAAAACCTTCGATATTCGGTGTTCGATATTCATTATTCGACATTCCCCTAAATCCTCCGGAAGCAAACAATCTAAACCAGCTCCGAAAGCTCCATCCAACGGAGCCCTTTTTCTTCAAGCTGCGATCCCAGACTCTGGTACTCAGCCGATATTTTCTGAAGCTCTGCATGATCAGTGATGCCGGCACTCAGCTTGGCTTCAAGCTCTTTGCGCTGAGCTTCGAGTTGGGGTATTTCTTTTTCGAGCTGTTCAAACTCGAATTTTTCCTTGAATGTGATTTTACGTTTTTCTGTTGATGAAGGCACAGGAGAGTTACTAGCTTCTGTTTTGGCAGCAACTGCCGGAGCAGGCGTTTTTTCTTCCACCTTGTTGAGCTCCCTTTCAGCCAGATTTTCCCTGTACTGTGTGTAGTTTCCGGGAAAATCTCTCACCTTGCCTTCCCCTTCAAAGATAAAGAGATGGTCAACCAGGCGATCCATGAAATAACGATCGTGTGTTACGATGAGCACGCAACCGGGGAAATCAGCCAGGAATTCCTCCAGCGTGGAAAGCGTCATGATGTCCAGGTCATTGGTTGGTTCATCAAGGATCAGGAAATTGGGGTTGGTGATGAGTATCGTCAGCAAGTATAGCCGGCGTTTTTCACCTCCGCTGAGCTTGGACACAAAGTTATACTGTACTTCGGGAGGAAAAAGAAAGCGCTGCAGAAGCATGGAAGCTGTAAGCTTGGAACCATCCGCCAGAGGAATGTATTCTGCAATGTCCTTGATCACCTCAATGACTCTTTTCTCTCCGTTAAATTGCATGCCGGCCTGAGAATAATAACCGAAAATAATTGTTTCTCCGGTTTGTATTTTTCCGGTGTCAGGGGTTTCAAGCCCAAGGATCATGTTCAGAAAAGTGGTTTTTCCTACACCGTTCTTTCCTACAATTCCGATCTTTTCACCCTTTTTAAAAACATAGGAAAAGTCCTTGAGTATTTGTTTGTCTTCCGACCAGGCTTTACCCAGCTTGATCATCTCCAGAATCTTTCCGCCCAGCCTGGTCATCTTCACCGACATCTCCACCTTCTCGCTGACCTTTTTCTTGGACGCATTTTCTTTCACATCATCAAACGCATCCACCCTTGCCTTGGCTTTGGTGCCACGCGCACGGGGCATTTTGCGGACCCATTCCAGCTCCCGGCGATACAGGTTTTTGGCCTTGTCAAGCTCGCTTGCCTCATTCATGTCACGCTCCGCTTTTTTCTCCACATAATAGGAGTAATTACCTTTGTAACGGTAAATATTTCCGCCATCCAGCTCCAGGATCTCATCGCAGATACGATCCAGAAAATAACGGTCGTGCGTGACAAGCAACAGGGTAATATCTTTTCCGGCCAGGTATTCTTCCAGCCATTCTGTCATTTCAATGTCAAGGTGGTTGGTAGGCTCATCCAGTATCATGAGGTCGGGTTCCTGAATCAGGATCTGTGCCAGAGCCAGTCTTTTTTTCTGACCGCCTGACAGCGTACCTGTTTTTTGCTCCAGGTGTTTCTCGAGTCCGAGCTTGGAAAGCACCTGCTTGGCACGTGCTTCGTAATCCCAGGCATTGAGTTCATCCATGCGCATCTGGGCATCGTGCAGGCGATCCATGGTAGCCATATCCGAACTGGCTTCATTCAGGCATTTCTCATAATCACGTATGGCACTGGCAGCAGCATCTTCTCCGCTGAAAAGAACCTCCACAGCTGTCAGCTCCGGATCAAACTGAGGATCCTGATAAAGGAAAGCCACACGTATTTCTTTGCGCAGGGTACACTGTCCCGAATCGGGTGTGTCTTTGCCGGCAATGATATTGAGCAGGGATGTTTTTCCGGCGCCGTTTTTGGCAACCAAAGCCACTTTCTGGCCCTGGCTGATACCGAAATTAATTTTATCGAACAGCACCTTAGGGCCGTACGCTTTCGAAAGCGTTTCTACTGAGAGGTAATTCATGGGGCGCGAAGGTACGGATTTTGTGCTCAGGGCTGACCGGCGCCTTTATCCTTCTTTACATCCGGAAGAAAAACATAGTTCACATGCATGGAGGGCGGTTTAGGGTCTTGATGTAAATGCTCAGGTCCATCGGATGGTGAGTCCTCCTCCTCATCGTCGTCAGGCTCTGTCTCCCAGCTGTATTGCTGTCTTTCAGGCCCTTCCTTGCGAAAGAACCAGGCACAGAAAATACCGGCCACAGAGCCCAGCAGGTGTGACTCCCAGGAAATATTCTCAACCAGCGGGAAAACGCCCCATACCAATCCGTTATAGAAAAGCAATACCAGCAGGGAGATCTGCAACAGCCGGGGGTCTTTCCTGAAAATACCTCCGAAGAAAAGGAAACTGACAAAGCCGTAAACAAGTCCGCTGGCACCAATGTGATAAGCGGCTCCACCTCTGGCCCCGGCCCAGACCCACAATCCTGTCATGAGGTATACCCAGAAAAATATTTTGAAGGCAATGTCTTTGTAAAAATAAAACATCATGGTGCCCAGCACGATCAGAGGCAGGGAGTTCGATAACAGGTGTTCATAGCCACCGTGAATGAGGGGAGCAGCAAAAATACCGGGGATGCCATGGATACTGCGGGGATAAATTCCAAAAGCCTGGAAATTAAAATCAAGCTGGCTTTGGGCAAACTGGACCAGCCAGAGCAGGGCGACAAACAAAGTCGGGAAAAGCAGGTTCAGAAAGAAGAGGCGGCGTTCCTTGTTCATAGGCATGATGAAGGCACCTGCACCAAAACAGTGCCATTGACAGTTTGGCAGTAATCTATTCAGATATATTCCTGTAATTCATACCCGTAAAAGAGAAAAGCTGGTTATCAGCTAATCTCAAGGCAAGCTATTTCTGAGTACTCTTCATCATTCAGAAATTTTCTGATGAGATCAGAATAATGCTTCAATATTCCAACCAAATCATTTGTGGAGGTATTCCCTATTCTTAACCATATAATTTTCGGAGGGTGGCCTTTCAAGGTTACCAGATCATAGAAATCTGCATCATTAAGTAACAATGGAATATTTATTCTTCTTTGCGTAAGACCATATTTCATTGTCCTCTGCATGTTCCATCCCTAAGTTTCTCACGTGAATAGCCTCGGGAAAAACCAACAATAAATTAGAAACAACCCGGAATGATATATTTTGATCGAAAAGAATTTTCACGAAGCGACTTTAATTTTATGCTCTCTGTCAGCAGCATATGCCAATGCGGCTTTCACATCATCCTCTATGAGTTCAGGATAATCAACTAATATTTCCTTAATGGTCATCCCTGATGCAAGCCAGCCCAGAATATCATAGACGGTTATCCGCATCCCTCGGATACAGGGCTTCCCAAAACGCACTGCGGGATTAATTGTTATACTTTCGGAATAATGTTTCATCATATTAAAATTACGAAAATTAAATTACATGACAAGCTATCTCATCTAGCCCGTCCTTTCCTTGATAATTCCCTAACATTCACGACACATTCAGGCCCTAATTTTGACCTGAATCAAAAAAGAACAAATGAATCTGATGAACACTGAAATTATCGGGAACAATGCCACGCTTTACATGAAAGACGGAAGCATCAAAAGTGGCCGCATCCTGGGCTTCCGCAGCGAAGTGGAAGAAATGTTTACCGTTGAACTGGAAACACGTCCGGCACGCGACCCTTATGCACGGGTTAAATATTCGGAACTAACCGAATTTCTGGATACCAACAGCATTGAAGCGATTGATCCTTATTGCAAGTAGGCCCTGTTATTTTATTCAACCCGCCTCCCCTGCCCTCTGGCTTCGGAGGTTTTTTTATTGCTCATCCTTGATCACATTGGCAGCTTCCAGCAAGTGAACATCTTTTTTAAGACGTTTCTGAAAATCCTTTTCGCGGGCCATTTTGCTGCTGTCTGCCGCCATCACCCTGAGGTCTTCTGACAAAGTGGCCACTGTCAGTCCGTCAATTTCCTTATCCAGCACCTCAAATTTCTTGCCTTCCGTTTCCAGCTTTTTCTCTTCAGCCGTGTATTTTTCAAGGTTCAGTGTCACAAAGGTATCATCCTTCTGTTTCTTGAAGCGTTGCGCTTCCTCAGCGAGCAGACGGAATGGCTCACTTGTTTTCGTACGTGCTTCACTGTTCTTTCTAAGCTTCTCGTAATTCAGCGGGTGCAGCTTCCAGGTATTGTAAGGTGCTTTCGAAATCTCATCCCATTTCATCGGGTAATCCAGTTCTCGCTCTCCCAGGTCGAGGTACATGTAACGATCAGGCAGAATGATATCGGGCACTACACCTTTCAGCTGTGTGGCACCTCCGTTGATGCGGTAAAATTTAGAGCGGGTCACCTTCACGGATCCCAGCGGACGGTAACTGGCAAAATTACTGCTCAGGTATTCATCCAGATCGGCGAATTGCTGCACAGTGCCTTTTCCAAAGGTGGAAGAGCTTCCCATGATGATTCCACGTTTGTAATCCTGAATGGCAGCAGCCATGATCTCTGAAGCGGATGCGCTTCCGGAGTTGACCATCACTACAAGCGGGCCGTCATACACAATACTTTCATCATGATCTTCCAGAATTGTCTGCGCTCCGGTCCGGCTCTTTACCTGAACAACAGGACCCTTGTCGATAAACAGGCCGGCCATATCCACCACATCCGAAAGAGAGCCTCCTCCGTTGTCGCGCAGATCGAGTACAACACCATCCACATGTTCGGCTTTCAGTTTGATCAGTTCATTCCTCACATCGGTTGCAGAGCTCCGGCCTCCCATTCTTTTGAAGTCGGCATAAAAAGTCGGCAGTTTGATATACCCGATTGTTTCTCCGTTTGCCTTGAGCAGATCCGAGTGGGCATAGGTTTCTTCCAGTACCACGATGTCGCGTATAATGGAAATCAGTTCCGTACCGCCGCCCACTTTTTTAACGGTCAGACGCACTTCGGTGCCTTTCTTTCCGCGCACCAGCTTCACCACATTATCGAGCTTCATGCCGCTTACCTCTACAGGTTCTCCGTTCCCCTGAGCCACTTTCAGAATGATGTCGCCGGCCTTGAGCTTGCCCTGGCGCCAGGAGGGACTGCCAGGCACAATGCTGGATACTTTGATTTCATTTTCTTTTTCCTGAAGCTGAGCGCCAATGCCTTCCAGCTGGCCGGAAAGAGCCATATCAAAATTATCCCTTTCCACAGGACGGAAATACTCGGTATGCGGATCAAACACTCCCACCAGACAGTTGAGATACAATGAAAAACGGTCATCACGATCCACCTTATTGAGGCGATCGAATAATTCATCCTGCACCTTCATTACTTTTTTCCGGGCATCGGCTTCGATTTCAACGGCAGTCTTTACTTTATAGGACGTATCTTTTTTAGCGAGAGCCTTTTCCTGCTCATTCATGGCTTCATGCACGCGGAACAAGACCTGGTATTTGAGATATTTCCTCCAGCCTTCCCGTAACTCATCTTTATTGGCAGCGTATTTGAATTTTTCCGGATTGAGCTCCACGCTTTCATTTTCGGTGAATGTGAAGGGCTTGGAAAGGATATCGCGGTAGTATTGCTGATCTTCCTTGGTGCGGTTGGTGACAATCTCCATTGAAAGATTAAAGAACTCCAGCGAATTCTGTTTGACCAGGTCGTCAATCTTGTATTTGTATTTGCTTAGCTTGTCAACATCTTCCTTCAGCAGGATTTTCTTATTGAAATCCAGCCTCTTCAGGTACAAATCATAGACATGCGCCGAGAAGGTATCATTCAGTTCCTGAGGTTTGAAATGGGTGGCGTTCAGGTTCTGCATGAGCATGTCCTCAATCACTTCATCCTTGGTAGGCGGGCCCTGAAAAAGCACACAGGAGGTGACAACAACAAGCAAAAAAAGGGAGACCGACAGTTTGATCAGAAAAGGTTTCATAGATGGGGTTTAGCAAGACGAAATTACTCAATTAAATGCAGAATCGGGAGCCGGTTTTCGTTAAAAAAGCACAAAAACAGAGTGAGAGTGAGTGTCGAGAGCGATGAATTACGTGGGACTATCCCTTTTATTCTGCCTTGGAGAAAAAATAAGAGTGAGTGTGAGAGCGAGTGGCGAGGATTAATCGGGATTCCGTCTCCGAAATTATTCCTCCACACTCACTCTCACACTCAAACTGAACTCAGCTATAGCCGGAGACTAAGCCCTTTTTCACCTAAAAACGGAGAAAAACAAGAGTGTGTTTGCCCGTCTCTGCTCAGCGTGGCAGAAAACTCAATAAAAAAAATTCTTCAGGCTTCGGCGGATGAAAGAGCGAGGGTGGAGGATTAATCGGGATTCCGTCTCCTGAATTATTCCTCCACACTCACTCTCACACTCAAACTGAACTTATCTACAGCCGGAGACTAAGCCCTTTTTCACCTGAAATTAAGAGTGAGTGCGGGAGTGAGTGGCGAGGATTAATTGGGATTCAGTCTCCGAATCATTTCCTTCACACACTCGCTCTCACGCTCACTCTGTACTTACGGTTTATAATTTACAGTCAGCACCCTCTTGCTTGTCCCGGAAGCATTGGTAGCCGTGATTTCAATGGAATTGGTGCCGGGAACTTCTTTGGGCACCACGTTGAAAGAATGATCTGCCGGATTGTAAGTGATGCCACTCGTCATCCTCACACCATTTACGGATACGGTGATATCTGCCACACTGTTGATTCCGGTAATTTTGCCAGTCACGGGATAAATAACATTTTCAAACTGACCGGGAAGCAACTGGGGCGCATTACGGATCAGTGCCATCACAGGTGCTGGCGGAGGGGTGTATGTTACCGACTGTGACTTTGAATCACTGCCATTGGCATTCAGTCCGGTAACGGTGAACATATTCATACCCGGAGCAAGTTGTATATTCACCTGCAGGTTCTGGCTTGCCGGATCGAAACTAAAACCGGTTATCGGATTATTGTTCTGTGTCACGTGAATATCCATGTTGTTGGATACATACTGGACTCTTCCGTTCAGGACATAGGAAGCTTTTGTCAGATTCCCGCCATTGGGTGCAGGTGTGAGATCCACAATCGGCTTGGGGCGTGGCATTCCGGCTCCGGTTCCTGTCAGTGTGGGTGTAAACATAATCTCCTGGGTCTTGGTATCCGATCCGCTGGTGTTCGAAGCCATGATCTGGATGCTGTTACGTCCTTTGTTCAGTGCACCGGTTATGGTCAGCGTGCCGGGCTCCGGAATGAACGTGAAGCTGCCTGTATTCTGACCATTGACAATGACCTGAACCTGGTTTCTGGAGTTTACATTGGTGACCGAAGCCTCTACTGTAAATGTACTGCCTGTCATCATCTCCGGGTTCCGGTGAGGATTGGTAATGGTAATCACAGGAGCCGGCAAGGGCGCGGTGTACACCACAGTCAGGCTTTTCGCATCCGAACCTGCTGCAGTACGGGCAACCAGATCGAAGGTGTTATTTCCCGGATTCAGATTTGAAGTGAACTGCAATGAGCGTGTGGATGGATCATAGGTGAAATTCACAGTAGCTCCGTTGCGGGATACCTGTATGTCGCCTTGTCCGTTTACATTCACAACCGATGCCGTTACATTCACACTGTTGGCATTTGTCGGGAAAGGACTGTAGTTCGGATTGATCAGGGTGATCAAAGGTTTGGAAACCGTCAGCGGATTATAAACCACTGTCAGGTTTTTGCTGTCGCTGCCTCCTCCGGTTGTTGCACTGACGAGGAAGTAATTGTTTCCGGTATTGAGGCTTGCCGTAAACTCCAGTATCCGGGTTACAGGAT
>DASYGQ010000294.1:0-14729 GCA_035999585.1 Bacteroidia bacterium
CTATCTGAACGGATATCTGAATCTGGGGGTTGCTTATTTTAAACTAGGGCTGCTCGACAGTACTTATGCAAACTGGATAAAAGGCCATGCGTTAAGTCCGAACAGTCCACTTATGCATGCCTATGCAAGTGTATTTGTCAATAAAGGACTTGAATCTGCCCGAAAAAATGATTTGAACGCCGCTGTTGATTTTCTTTCAAAGGCTGTGAGTCTCGATCAGAATAATGCAGATGCATGGGCAAATCTCGGGGGAGCGTATTTTACTGTGAAAAATTACGCCTTGGCAAAACAATGCTGGGAGGCAGCACTTAGGCTGGATCCCAATCATGCTGAAGCAGGAAGGGGCTATCAGGCGTTGAAAGGAATGAACCTAACTCCTGCGAATAATCCGAAATAAATTAAAATTGTTTTCTCAGGAAGAATGCGGAGAATCATTTTTCTTAACAACAGGTATTTCTTCCAGAATTGCATCCATTTTTGTGTTTTCTGAAACTGAATGCATTTCATCCGGTTCCTCAACAGTTGAAGCCGTCTGTGTGCCTTCATTGCCAAAGAATTTTTTCTGAAATAGAATCACAATCAGAACACCGATGGTAATCGAAGAGTCGGCAAAGTTAAAAACAGGGCGGAAAAATATAAATTCCTCTCTCTTCCAAAACGGGAACCATGCCGGAAAATGGCCTTCCAGAATCGGGAAGTAAAACATATCCACCACCTTCCCGTGAAGAAAGCCCGCATAACCTCCGCCGGCCGGTAAAAACTGCGCTACGTTCGCATCGTAGGGGTTGCTGTCGCTGAAAAGTATTCCATAAAATGCGCTGTCTATAATATTTCCAACGGCCCCAGCAATAATGAGAGAGATTGCAACTATGACAATATTCTCCTGTTTCTTACGAATAACATTCATAAGAATATAACACAGTCCTCCGACAGCAATAATCCGAAAGAGACTCAATGCCAGTTTTCCGTAACCACCCGGGAGCGACATTCCAAAGGCCATGCCTTCATTTTCCACAAAATGAATGATTCCCCAGTTACCAGCCAGATGAAATTCCTGACCTTCGAACATATGTGTTTTGATCCAGATCTTGAGAACCTGGTCAATCAGCAGAACAAGGAAAATTATAATACCGGCTTTTCTCACTATAAGGATAAATGGATGGCAAAGATAATAAAACCTTTAGCCGTTCGGATGAACAAGTGTTGAGCTTCCTTTTAAACTAAAACAGCACCCTTTTTGGAAGAGTGCTGTTTTATTAAATGGTATTTGCTCAACGGTTTTGCTCCATTTTGGCATCAATACTCAATGTCGCGTGAGGCACACTCCTGAGTCTTTCCTTAGGTATTAGCTTGCCGGTGACACGGCAGATTCCATAGGTCTTGTTTTCAATACGAATCAGGGCATTTTTAAGATTCTGGATGTATTTTTCCTGACGAGATGCCAGATGCGCTGTTTCTTCTTTGGAAAGGACATCGGATCCGTCTTCCAAAAGTTTGAAGGTAGGAGACGTGTCGTCTGTTCCATGATCATCTTTGTGAGAAAGTGTGTTCTTCAACAGCTCATAATCGCGTGTTGCTTCTTCCAGTTTCTTATTAATCAGGTCTTTGAACTCAACTAATTCCTTATCGGAATATCTCGAACGTGGATCTTGCTTCTGAACAACTACATTTTTAGGTTTCTCCACTCTGACGAAAGGTTTTGCCATTACAGCTTCCTTTTTGATTTCAGCGGGACGCTCCACTTTAGGTTCAATTCTGACAGCAACCTTATTGATCAGCGGTTTTTTAACTTCGGCAACTTTCTTAACAGCTACTGGTTTGGATACGCTTTTAGAAGCGGGTTTCAAAGGAGACTTTTTCACGGCTTTGGGTGTTTCTTTTTTGGAAACAGCCTTCAGAGGTGCCTTTTTTACCGATTTTATAGCTTTTGGTGCCTGTTTTTTATTGGAAACGGTCTTTTTTGCTGCAGATTTAGAGGCTGGTTTGGCCACTTTCTTGGCCTTACCGGCAACTTTCTTAACAGGCTTCTTTTGTACTTTCTTAGCCATTGGAATAGGGTTAATTATACTTTGCTATGCTTATTAATGTTCGAATCTCGCCATCTACCTCTACCAACACTGCATGCTCTGAACTGAGCTCATTCACCACCTCTAAGGAAGACGCGAGAGTTTCAGAGCAAATATAGTTTAAATTATTATTTACAGAGGCATCCAGGGCATTATTTGACTTTATTTTGACAGAAATTCGGTCTGTTACATCAAAATCCTTGTCTTTTCTCAGGGTTTGGATACGATTTACCAATTCCCTTGCCAATCCTTCTTCACGCAAGCCGTCACTGATAACAATATCAAGCGCAACAGTGAGAGGCCCTTCATTGGCCACCTTCCAGCCAGGAATATCTACAGGGATGATTTCAACGTCCTCTGTTTCAATCAAATACGCCTCTCCATCCACATTAACAGAATACTTTCCGGTTTTTTCGATGCTTCGGATAATTTCTGTACCATGTTCTGCAGCATACGCTTGTACAGCTTTCATGTGTTTACCGCATTTTTTACCCAGTGTCTTAAAGTTCAATTTCAGGTTTTTTACGATCTGTGTTTGTGATTCGTCCACGAAATCGATCTCCTTCACATTTACTTCAGACAGGATAAGTTCTTTTACCGCTTCAATTTTTTTCCGGAAGGAATCATCCAGAACCGGAATTTGGATCTTCTGAAGAGGTTGCCGTACCCGAATGTTTTCCTTTTTCCGGATACTCAGGATCATGGAGGATATTTTCTGAGCCAGTTCCATCCGTTCTTCCAGGTTTTTATCGATCAGATCATGGTTGCACTCCGGAAAATCCGAAAGGTGCACTGATTCGGCTTTCAGGCGGCCTGTCACTTGATTTAAGTCCGTATACAAACGGTCCATAAAAAATGGTGCAATGGGTGAAGCAATCTGAGCGATGACTTCCATGCATTCATAAAGGGTTTGATAGGCTGCTATTTTATCTTTCGAATATTCACCTTTCCAGAACCGGCGTCTGCATAAGCGAACATACCAATTGCTCAGGTGGGCATCCAGAAAGTATTCAATAGCGCGACCAGCGCGAGTAGGTTCGTAGTCTTCATAAGCCTGGTCTACTGTCTGAATCAGAGAATTTAGTTCCGATAAAATCCAACGATCTATTTCCGGTCTTTCAGCAACAGGTATCCTTTCCTCTTTCCAGGAGAATCCGTCAATGTTGGCATAAATGGAAAAGAAAGAATAGGTGTTGTAAAGCGTTCCAAAAAATTTCCGTTGCACCTCTGCAATTCCATCCAAGTCAAATTTAAGGTTATCCCAGGGAGAAGCATTCGTGATCATATACCAACGGGTAGCATCGGGACCATATTTCTCAAGTGTTTCAAATGGATCAGCAGCATTACCCAGGCGCTTGCTCATTTTATTTCCATTCTTGTCCAGCACAAGTCCATTCGATACCACATTTTTGTAAGCAATGGAATCAAAACACATGGTAGCAATCGCATGTAATGTATAGAACCATCCTCGCGTCTGGTCCACACCTTCCGCGATGAAATCTGCCGGAAAATATTTTCGCTCGTCAATTAGTTCTTTGTTTTCGAAAGGATAGTGGAGCTGGGCATAAGGCATTGCTCCGGAATCGAACCAAACATCTATTAAATCACTCTCCCGGAACATTTTCTTACCGGAGGCAGAAACAAGTATGATCTCATCGGCATATGGCTTGTGCAAATCAAATGTGCCGTAATTGCTTTTTGAAAAATCACCTGGCGTGAATTTCGCGAGGGGATTTGTTTTCATAAATCCGGCTTTGATGGATTTCTCTATTTCACTCCTGAGTTCTTCCGCTGAACCAATGCACAAGGGTTCAGTTCCATCTTCCGTTCTCCAAATAGGTAATGGGATTCCCCAGAAACGAGAACGGCTGAGGTTCCAGTCGTTGGCATTCTCAAGCCAGTTTCCAAAACGGCCGGTGCCCGTTGATTCGGGTTTCCAGTTGATCGTTTTGTTAAGCTCGGCCATGCGTTCTTTTCGGGATGTAACCCTGATAAACCAGGAATCAAGCGGGTAGTAAAGTACTGGTTTATCGGTACGCCAGCAATGAGGATAATTGTGTTCATATACTTCTTTCTTGAAAAGAAGTCCCTCCTGCTCCAGCTTCAAAGCTATGCGCTTATCCACATTAAGGTATTCAAGCTTGCTTGTGTCTTTGATAATTCCCTTTAGTGATTCTTTTTGCTTCACCAGTTCTGCCGCCTTCTCCTCTTCTGTCATATACGCTTCTTTCACAAACTCCCCGGCAAAGCCAAACACGGGATCTTTCAGTTCCGAACGAAACCGTCCCCTTAGGTCAACCAATGGCACACCTTTACCGTTCTCATCGTTGACAAGCATGGCAGGCACTCCGGCAGCTTTGGCTACGCGCATATCATCGGCTCCGAATGTCGGTGCAATGTGAACAATACCTGTTCCATCCTCCGTTGTAACAAAATCGCCGATAATCACGCGAAAAGCTTCTTCTGGTTTTTCTGCAGGCAAGGCATAAGGAAGTAACTGCTGGTAACGGATTCCTTCCAACTCTTTTCCCTTCAATTCCTCCACTATCTGAAATGGAATATTCTTATCTCCTGTTTTATATCCTTCAAAGGGAAGCTCTTTGTTTTTTTCCGGAAAGTACTTTCCAAGCAGATCTTTGGCCAGTACTAAAGATACCGGCTGATGTGTGTATCCATTATAGGTACGAACCAACACATAATCAATATTCTTGCCCACAGCCAGGGCTGTATTTGATGGCAAAGTCCATGGGGTGGTTGTCCATGCCAGAAAATACGCTCCGCTTAAATCCTTTCCGCCTGCCGTTTTGCTACCTGACTGGATCCTGAACTGAGCGATAACCGTATTGTCCTTGACATTCCTGTAACATCCGGGTTGATTAAGTTCGTGCGAACTGAGTCCTGTTCCGGCTGCCGGAGAATATGGCTGAATGGTGTAGCCCTTATACAAAAGATCTTTTTTATACAAATCCTTCAGCAACCACCATACGCTTTCGATATACGTATTCTCGTAGGTGATGTAAGGGTCTTTCATATCCACCCAATATCCCATGAGGCGGGTAAGGTCTTCCCATTTATCGGTGTATTTCATCACCTCCCGGCGACAAGCCTGGTTATATTCCTCAACGGTGATTTTTTTCCCAATGTCTTCTTTTGTAATTCCAAGTGTTTTCTCTACTGCAAGTTCTATCGGCAAGCCATGCGTATCCCATCCGGCTTTGCGTTTTACCTGCTTGCCTTTCTGTGTCTGATAACGACAAAATATATCTTTAATGGCTCTGGCCATCACGTGATGGATGCCAGGCATGCCATTCGCGCTGGGTGGGCCTTCGTAGAACACAAAAGGTGTTTTTCCTTCACGAAGGCTGATGCTCTTCTCAAAGATTTTTTTTGTCTCCCAGTCCTTCAGTACATCTTTCGCAACCTGACTGAGATTTAAATGCTTGTATTCGGGGTATTTTTTCATAAATCTGTGTTCGCTTCTAAAAAGGCAGAAGCTGATTAATCGATTGTGGCTATCACCTTCAGTTCAATAGCAATAGGAGTTGGAAGGCAATTAATTTCCAGTGTTGTGCGACACGGCAGGTTTTCTTTGAAATATTCAGCCCAGAGCTTGTTATACTTCTGAAAATCATCTTTCATATTAGTCAGGTAAACTGTCACATCCACAATTTTATCCCAGCTGCTGCCTGAATCTTCCAAAATATATCGCACATTCCGGAATACACTGTGGCATTGTGCTTCAATGTCATAGCTCAGGATTTCTCCTTTTACGCCAAGTTCAACTCCCGGTATTTTTGTTTGTCCTCTCTCCCGGGGACCAACGCCCGATAAAAAAAGAAGATTACCCACACGCCGGGCATGAGGGTATAAACCTACGGGTTCGGGTGCCTTGGAAGAGTTTATTTTATTGTCCATTACTTTCTTTAAAAGGACAGCGAATTTAGGGCTTTTGAGGGAGAAATGCAAAGAACCCGGCCAGAGCTGCTTATGGCAGAACATAAAAAAAGGGCCGGATTAACCGGCCCTTTAAAGAGAATGCGTATTAAAATTAGTTCGTAATAATCAATTTACGGGTTACGGAGGAACCGTTAACGGTGGTTTTCAGTAAATATGTTCCTGCAGCCAGTTGGTCGATGTCAAAGCTGTAGTTACCTGCCGACTGTTCACCTTCTGTCAGGGTGCGTACGTTCTGACCCATCAGATTGCTTACTTCAAGCTTTACTTTTGACGATCCCGCAAGAGTATAGTATACAGTGGTACGGCTTGCCGGGTTCGGGAAGATCTGAAGGTTAAGTGTTTCCGCCAGATTGTTTTGAATACCCGTATTTATTTTGTCACCAAGAGTATACTGAATGTAATACACCATCATTTCATCTTTTGTAGTCAGGCCCCACTGTACTGGTGTGCTGCCGGTGTTGTCATATGTTGCCTCTGCAATAAATCCATCACGCGGATTGATGACATACATCGGAGTGAATATTTCAACCGGAGGGTGTGCCCAGTCAAAAGATCCTGCATAAGTGTTGTGAGAATAATCGAATTTACCCTGGTACATCTGTGCTCCTGTTGTGCCATCCGAGTTGCGCTGGAAAATATTGAAATCCACACCATACTTGTGTGTATGACTTGACATAAACCACACATTCCAGTTGTTAGCAGCTGAAGAGAAGGTCTTAGACTGTGTAAAGGTGGCTGTCTGACCTGCAGGGATCAGGATGTTCGGGTTATAAAACAGTGTGGAATACATGGTATGCTGAGCCGTGTGTTTGGGCTGTGTGTATATGTTGAGGTAAATATCCATGCCCAGTACCGAATCAGGATTGTAGTTGTAAAGGTGGTGGTTAAAATCCAGCACGCTTCCACTTTCCCAGGAATAAGCAGTTCCTGCCGGAAGCTGGAAATTATAAGGACGTTGCCATGCACTTACAATGTTTGAGTATCCGGTAGAAGAACCCTGGCCTGTAGCAGGATCCTGAATGCGCATTCCGTCAGCAAAGTTTGTGGCGGCAGAAGGGCTAAGGAATTTATAAAGGATAAAGTGGTGACTGGCTGCACCCATGAATAATTCGATGCGGTTCACTTCAATGGTATCAGGCAAATGCAAATCATATTTCATAAAATACTCCATTTCGGAATTTGAATCGAGCAGGATTTTGCCGATGTGAAGCTGATAAGAGCCTGGATCTGTTGGAAGCGGGTGGCTTGCTGGAACAGATGTATGCGATTTACCTGCGTAGTATTTGTCAATCAGATTCTGAACATGTGTGCCCATTGTGTCAGTCTGAAGAGCACCATGAATAATCCACTGACGTACAAGTTCAATGTCATTATTGGTTACTGAACCCGTCTGGGGGCAAGGGCTGCCTTCTCCTGCATTGATCCCGTTGTCGGCGTCAAGTCCGTTATTGATTTTACGAAGCAGAAAACTGCTGTGAACATAACCGCCTTTGATCAGCTTATCGCCGCGGGTGGCTGCTGTGGCATTTGAAGGAACATGGTTCACAATATTAGCGTAAACCTGGGAAGCTGTGCCGCTCAGATCCAGACTTCCTGCTGGGCTTGAGGTGTTGTGGCAGCTGGCACATTTGGCCTGTAATAGATTGTAAACTCCTGTATATGTGCTTGTCTGAGCATTTACAGCGCCCAAACAGAAGAAAAATAATACAGAGTAAAATACACGCTTGGTAAGACTTGTTTTCATGGTTTGATTTTTAATACTTCGAGGTTTTCTTATTTTTTGTTGGATATGTTTGAGAATGAATAATTTACATTTAGCTGGCAAATATAGAAGATTAGTCAGGATTTGCCAAAAGAAAAAATATTGTCATCTAAGGCTTCGGTCGGGCACAATTGCTCGTTCGGGGTCGAAAATCAGGTGTCTGTCGGCATTCTTCAAGGCCCTTGACTGGCTTCGTTTCCAGCATGCTGAAGGAATGCTTTTCAGCGTTCGTAGAAATGCATTTCACGCAGGTATTCATAGGCTGCGGGAGGCATAAAAAATTCAATGTTTTTCTTTTGTTTGATGGCTTCCCTCAAAAAAGTGGCTGAAATATCCATAAAAGGAGCCGGAACCTGCTTTACCTGAGGATGGCTGGCCAGATTCCCACCATCGGATCCCGGCCTGGGGTATACATACAATTGGTATTCCGAAAGGATGTGTTCATAATTTTTCCACTTATGAAACGTTTGCAGATTATCCGAACCCATAATCAGCACAAAGCGATGCTGGGGATATTTTTCAGAAAGGTGAGCCAAGGTATGCACCGTATAGGATGGCTGAGGCAATTTAAACTCAATATTGCTGGCCTTGTATTTAAGCGAATCGCCGATGGCAAGCCTGACAAGCTGCAAGCGGTGGTGATCTGCCAGTAAGGAGTTCTTGGGTTTGAGCGGGTTCTGAGGCGAGATGACAAACCACACCTGCTGAAGATCCGTGAATTCAGCCATATAATTGGCAATGGCCATGTGGCCAATGTGGACGGGATTGAAAGAGCCAAAAAATAGTCCGATTTTCATGTCCGGTCCGTTTGATCAAAGAATAGCTGTCAGTGAGAAACTCCGCCTCCCATAGGTTCTCTCGGGCCGAGAAACCAGCGGATGATTTTTTCTGCTTCCACAAATGCCTTTTCAAGGTCATCATTCAGGATCACCCGATCAAAGGCTTTAGACTTATCCAGCTCCTGAGCTGCTTTGCCAATACGCCGTGCGATACTTTCGGGGGTCTCAGTCTCTCTCTTTTTCAGTCTGTCTTCCAGGCTTTGAATAGAGGGGGGCATTACAAAAACAGCAAGTGCCTTTTCCCGGAAAATGTTTTTGAGGTTCAGGCCACCATTCACATCCACATCAAAAATCACATGTTTGCCTTTTCGCCAGATGCGTTCTATTTCGGCTTTAAGCGTGCCATAAAAATGATCGGTATAAACCTCCTCCCATTCCACAAATTCATCCATTGAGATCCGACGTTTGAACTCTTCTACGCTTAGGTAGTAATAATCCACCCCTTCTGTTTCTCCGTTTCTTTTTTCCCGGCTGCAAGCCGAAACAGAAAATTCAATCCATTCCGGAAACGTATCAAGCAGGTGATGCACGATCGTCGTTTTCCCTGCTCCGGAGGGGGCTGAAAAAATAATGAGTTTGCCCGATGAAGTCATAAAGCCTGCAAGGTATTACAGAACATTGTTCACCTGTTCTTTGATTTTCTCAAGCTCGTCTTTCATCTGTACGACTATCTTCTGAATCCCGGCATCATTCGCCTTGGAGCCTATCGTATTGATTTCCCGTCCGATTTCCTGGGTAATGAATCCGAGTTTCCGGCCACTGCTGTCCTCCTGCATCGTTTTCATGAAGTACTCGCAATGTGTTTTCAGCCTTACTTTTTCTTCTGTGATATCAATCTTCTCGATATAATAAACCAGTTCCTGTTCAAAGCGGTTCTCGTCGATCTTTTCCTTATCTACAAATTCAGAAATGTTTTTGCGGATACGCTCGCGCACATTGTTTACTCTCAATGCATCTGCCTTTTCAACTTCTGTAAGTGAGGTGCTGATGAACCCGAGGCGTTTCGTAAAATCATCGGCAATCGATTTGCCTTCATCCAGCCTGAACCGTTGAAAATCTTTCATCGCAGCATCAACTGCCAGCCTCACCTGCTTCCATTCTGTTTCGTCAAGCTCCTGCCGTTCAGCCCGCATAACCTCAGGCATTTTCATTGTGAGCGACAGTAAATCAGCCCCTGTTTCTTTCAATTCTGAAGCAAGTGATTTCAATTCATTATAATAACTTTTAGCAAGTGTCTTGTTTAT
Source organism: Bacteroidia bacterium (assembly GCA_035999585.1). Lineage (GTDB taxonomy): Bacteria > Bacteroidota > Bacteroidia > Palsa-965 > Palsa-965 > Palsa-965. The sequence continues at coordinate 9,869 of DASYGQ010000294.1, forward strand.
TGTGACAGCACCTTCTGTTCCGGTAAATTCAGAAAAAACACTGAAATCAATCTTTCCCCGTTCCAGATTCTTGGCAATTTCTGAGCGAAGCTCCGATTCCTTGTCACGATACAAAGACGGCATCCTTATGTTCAGGTCGAATTGTTTGCTGTTGAGTGAGCGCAGCTCCACCGTAATTTTTTTTGTCGGAAGTTCGCAAACTGCTTTTCCGAAACCTGTCATGGACCTGATCATCGCTGAATTTATTTCGTGTAAAAATACGAAAACGCGCCTTCCAAAAACCACCCGCCTTCTTATTTGGATAAAAACTGTTTATTCCGCTTGCTTCGCATCGTCCCTGATTGCCTGTGGCCGGCTCACAATAAACACTCCGGCAAATATCAGACAGGCAGATATCACCTTCAGCAAATCGATGTGGTCGCTGCCGACATACAATGCAATAACGGCTGCCAGCAAAGGTTGCAGGTAGATGTATGCGCTCACGACTGATGCGCTCAGCTCTTTCAGTGCATACGTATTCAACAGATAGGCGAGATAGGTGGTGGCGATAACCACAAAAAGAGCGTTGCCCCAGTCACCTCTTGTCATCCCAACCCAGTTAACGGCTCTGAATTCCTGAATGCCAAAAGGAAAAACAAAAATCAGTCCGAACAGAAACACCCAGCGCAAAATGGTTACCGTGTGATATTTTTTCATCAATGGCTTGACAAGCACCAGATAAGTCCCCCAGGAAAGCGCATTGATAAATACAAAAAGATCTCCAAAGGGGTTGTCGGTTCGACCTCCGGCCTGACTATTGCCTAGCATCAGCAATGCTGCTCCGGTAAATCCCAGAAAGATGCCCGAAATGCGCAGCACGGTAATGCGTTCCCGAACCAGCAGTGCAGCAATAATCAGCACAAGGATAGGCGTTGTGATCATCATAATGGACGCACTGATGGGAGACGTCAGGCTCAGGCCCTTTAGAAAGAGAAGCTGATTGATCGCAACCCCGATTACTGCGAGCAAAGCAAAACGCGGAATATCTTTCTTTTCCGCCTTTTCCCTGACGAAAAACAAGGCCGTCAGCCAGAACAATACAACAGCCCCGCTGGCACGTAACAGAACCAGGCCGAAAGGAGGGATCGGTCCGTTTGTCACCCGCTTTGCAATGGTAAAGCTCGCTGCATAAATCAGATTGGCCGAAAGAAGAGAAAGGTGAGCCCGAAGTGTTTTATTCATCTCAGAGTGCTGCTTTTGCAGCAGCCAGGGTGCTTTTTGAATTGCCTATGAAGATCTGTTTCCCAATAATCAGAACCGGTCTTTTCAGAAATGTGTATTCGGTCAATATCAGTTTTTTGTAGTGTGCTTCACTCAGGTTTTGTTTATCCAGTCCCATTGCCCTGTATTTCAAAGCTACCCTGCTGAACAAGGCTTCGTAGCTTCCACTGAGCTTCTGCATCTCTTCCAGCTGTGCCGGTTTGATTGGTTCTGCTTTGATATCCTGCATGCTGCATTTCCCGGGAGAGATTCCCAGTTCTTTTATAATCCGAGCACAGGTGGAACAGCTTCCGAGATAATAAAATTTGTTCATGCCACAAAGATGTTTGGGTCTTCCGGTTTTCGCTCCAAAATTATTAATATTACCGCATGAAGAGGATGACAATGCGAATTAAACACATTCTGTTACTGCTTACGGCAGCGCTTTTATTTCAATGCAAAAACCACGAAACCAAAAGCTTTACGGAGCAAATGCTTCAGGGCGACTGGATTCCTGTTGATACAGCGTTTTTCCGGAAAGTGCCCGATAACCGTTTCATTGCACTGAGCTTTTACAATAGCAAAGGCGGTGTTGCCGACACAACCTATTCCGTTCGTCACGACTCTATTTATGTTAAGAACAGTACCTCTCATTCCCTCAACGGCAGGGTGGTTGCTTCACACTGGCGATACTGGCGGCGCATACTTGACATCCGTCATGACAGTCTTTTTCTGTTCCGACACAGTAGCGACACCACACTTGTACTGGTAAACGCTGCACTTCGCGCCAACAAGAGTCTCCACCTCAACCGCATCACATTTATCATTTCCCCTGCTGAAAGCTCCCGGCCACCCCGGTTCGGCACAATTGAAATCAGTAAAGACACTGTATTTGCGAAACCCTTCGGTGTCCCGGAAAAAACATTTTACCTGTCAGGCACTCAACTGCTCGGCTATTACCAGGATAAAGTCCAGAAGATAAACTGGGCACTCACAAAAACCGGCCCTGCGCCAATACCCGACAAAACGGATCCTGTTGCACTGCTGGTGGAAACCGATAGCTGGACAAAGGATTTCTGTTGTTATCAGAACTTCCGGGATCCTGTCTTCAATCAAATGATGCGGCAGCTCGACCAACTCTCTTCGTTGCTGAATCTGAAGGAGTTAAAGCATTCCCACACCTTTCCGAAGAGCAACGGGACAGAAGTCAAACAATAAACCGAATCGGGCCGCCTTTCCGCTCAATATTTGTAATTTTGCTTCTGTCGTTTATCTGCAAAAATTTGCTGAACCAATACGCAATCTGATCTTATGAAATTCGGAACAAAAGCCATCCATGCAGGCCAGGAGCCTGATCCAACCACGGGAGCGGTAATGACCCCCATTTATCAAACCTCCACTTACTGGCAGGAAAGTCCTGGCAAGCATCAGGGCTATGCTTATGCACGTGGTAAAAACCCGACCCGTTCCGCCTTGGAGAAGTGCCTGGCTGAACTGGAAGGGGCGAAATACGGATTATGCTTTTCAAGCGGCATGGGATCCATCGATGCCGTTATTAAACTGCTTCGTCCCGGCGATGAAGTAATCACCGGTGATGATTTGTATGGCGGCTCTTACCGCATGTTCACGAAAGTGTTCGCTCACTTTGGCATCAGGTTTCATTTCATCGACATGAAGAATGCGGACAATATCCGTAAGTACGTCAATGAAAAGACCAAAATGATCTGGCTGGAAACACCGACCAATCCAACCATGCAGATCATTGACATTGAAGCCTGTTCCAAAATTGCAAAAGAACACAAGCTCATCCTGGCTGTTGACAATACGTTTGCCTCACCTTATCTTCAGAACCCTCTTGCACTGGGGGCCGATATCGTTATGCATTCCGTTACCAAATACATCGGTGGCCACAGCGATGTGATCATGGGTGCCCTTTGCCTGAATGACGACAAGCTTTATACCGACCTGGCCTTTATTCACAACTCCTGCGGTGCCACACCAGGACCGATGGACAGCTTTCTTGTTCTCCGTGGAATCAAAACTCTTCATATCCGCATGGAGCGTCATTGCTTCAACGGTCGCAAGGTTGCTGAGTTTTTGAAGACTCATCCGAAAATCGACAAACTTTACTGGCCTGGTTTTCCGGATCACCCGAACCACAACATTGCCAAAAAGCAGATGAAGGATTTCGGAGGAATGATTTCATTCAGCCTGAAAGGAAACAAACAGGAAGATGCTTTCAGAATTGCTTCTTCCATGAAGGTTTTCACGCTTGCAGAATCACTGGGAGGAGTTGAATCGCTTATCAACCATCCTGCAACTATGACCCACGCTTCCATACCTAAAGCGGAACGCGAACATGCAGGTGTGGTGGATTCCCTGCTCAGGCTGAGCGTTGGTATTGAAGATATTGAGGATTTACTTGAAGACCTTAAACAGGCACTTGCCTGATATTTGAATCCAGGATCTAATACTGAGCGACATGAACTATTACTATATCACAGGAACCAGCCGGGGATTGGGAAATGCGCTCGTGGAACACCTCCTCAAGACTCCTAATAACGTGGTGATCGGCATTTCCCGGACGCCTGGTCCGGAGCATAAAAACTACACACATTTTCATGTCGACCTGGCTGAACCCGAGAAGGTGAAGTCTTTTCATTTTCCTCCGCATCACGATGCAAAACGCATCGTCCTGATCAATAATGCAGGTGTTGTGGGGCAAATCAAACCTTCCGGCCGGATGCAGGCAGACGCCATCATCCGTAATTACAATGTGAACCTCATTGCTCCAACATTGCTCATGAACAGTTTCATGGAAGCCTATAAGGAGTCGAATGCCGAAAAAATAATTGTGTCGATGAGCTCCGGAGCCGGCAAGAACCCGATCGACGGCTGGGGACCCTATTGTGCCTCAAAGGCCGGCGTTGATATGTTCTCCCGTGTAGCTGCTGAAGAACAGAAGAATGCCTCCGGATACAGATTCAAAATAATGTCTATCGCCCCGGGTATTGTGGACACTCTCATGCAGGAAGAGATACGTTCCAGCCCGGCAGAGGATTTCAGCCGGCTGAATGATTTCATCAATTATAAAATAGAGAACCAACTGGCTCATCCCGGAATCATCGCCGACAAATACATCTACATCATCGAAAATGCCGCAAAGTTCCCTGAAGTTGTCTTTTCTGTGAAGGATGTGAACTGATTCCAAGAAGCCGGACGACCTGTACTTAGCTGATATTCAGGCACAAATGCATGGATTTTCTTTCTCTGACCAATGTGCTAATCCAGACCGGCTTCAAACCCACTTTCATGCATTGAATGTGTTTTATCAATTCTTGTTTCTTTTTAAAAACCTTTGTTTCTCTTGTGCGAAAGCGAATTGTTTCCTAGATTAGTTCTTTAATTTAAACTCTAAGTCATGGCTAAGAAAAAAGCTCAGCGCAAACCAGCAAAAAAAGCGGCAAAAAAGAATGCCGTTAAAAAGGCCGTTAAAAAATCAGGCAAAAAGAATGCCGTTAAAAAAGCTGCGAAAAAAGCTCCACGTAAAGCTGTCAAGAAAGCTGCCAAAAAAACGGTAAAGAAAGCCGTGAAAAAAGCAGCTCCTAAAGTTGTCAAGAAA
>DASYGQ010000317.1:0-7413 GCA_035999585.1 Bacteroidia bacterium
GCCTTTCCCTAAAATAAGCTTATATTTACGAAAACATCGATAAAATCAAGATCCGGATTTCAAACGAAAACTGTCTCCAAATATTGTTAGCTGTATCTGTTTCAATCAAATATATTGGAGCTTTTGAAACCAATTTAGAAATTAATCCGTAGTATTGTATTCTTAATTCAACCCAGAGATACCATGGTAAAGCGTTTACTAATAGCTTTCACTTCCGGATTTATCTTGTTTTTTGGCGATCCAGCATTCGCTCAAGACCCCGAATTTACTCAGTTTTATGCCAACCCTCTGTACCTCAACCCGGCTTTCGCGGGTACGGCCAGATGTCCGCGTATCTGCCTGAATTACAGAAATGAATGGCCCAATATTTCCGGGACGTATGTCACCTACAGCGCCTCCTACGATCAGCACATCGATGCTATCTTCGGAGGAATCGGGCTTTTGGTTACAAACGACCGGGCGGGACAGGGTACCATTAACACCACCAATGTCAGCGGGATGTATTCCTATCAGCTCAACATCACACGTGAATTCTCCGTCAAGCTGGCAGGAGAATGTACGTATATGCAAAAGAGTGTGGACTGGAGCAAACTGAATTTCGGGGATATGATTGACCCCCGCAGAGGCTTTGTTTACACAACCAATGAAGTGCCGGGCCTGGCCAGCAAGTCGAACATCGACTTCAGTGCAGGTGTACTGGGCTTCAGCAAACGATATTTCTTTGGTGCCGCAGTCAACCACCTGACCGAACCTGACGAAGGTCTGCTCGGCCCCAGCAAACTTCCTATGAAGATCACCGGACATGCCGGAGCTGTGATTCCGCTCGATGGAAACCGCAACCCGCTTGTTTACATCTCTCCGAACATTCTGTATCAAAAACAACAGGATTTCCAGCAGCTCAACCTGGGTCTTTACCTTGTGAAAGGACCGATCGTAGGCGGACTGTGGTACCGTAACCGTGACTCCTTCATTCTTCTTGTCGGTCTTCAGAAAGACCATTTCAAAGCCGGATACAGCTACGACGTGACCATTTCCAGGCTGACAAACACAACAGCCGGTTCGCATGAAATCTCTTTCCAGCTGCAGTTCGAGTGTAAGCCGAAGAAAAAGAAGTTCAGAACTGTCAGTTGTCCGTCTTTCTAAACAATAAATTGCAAGATCAGAGCGTTTTAACCGAATAGAACCAATACCTATACCCCAAACAAATGAAAAGGATCAGAAAATCGTTCATTCTCTTCGCCGGTGTGGCTATCCTTGCGTCCTGCGCAAAGGACAGGTCAAACGTAACCGGATGGAATTACAACGACCCTAAGAACGGCGGATTCGAAGTGGTTCCTTACGAGGAACAGGAAACAGGGCCCGGACTTGTTCTCATTGAGGGCGGTACCTTTACCATGGGGCGTAACGAACAGGATGTGACTTACGACTGGAACAACATTCCACGCCGTGTGAGTGTATCTTCCTTTTATATGGATGAAACGGAAGTGCGGAACCTCGATTACCTCGAGTACCTGCACTGGACCGGCCGTGTATTCGGTGCCAACTATCCTGAAATCCTTCAGAAAGCCCTTCCCGACACCCTGTGCTGGAGAAGCAAGCTGGCTTACAACGAGCCTTATGTGGAATACTACCTCCGCCACCCTGCTTACCGCGACTACCCGGTTGTGGGTGTGAACTGGCTTCAGGCGAGTGACTTCTGCTCATGGCGTACCGACCGCGTGAATGAGTTCATCCTCATCCGTGAAGGGATCCTTGAATTTGCTCCCGATCAGCGTGACGGAACGACTTTCAATACCGACTGGTACCTCGCCGGAACAAAAGCCACCACTCCTTACGAAGGTGCTGTTGTTCAGGATATCCCTTCCCTGGATCCGGACCGTCAGACACGTAAAGTACGCATGGAAGATGGTATCCTCCTTCCAAAATACCGGCTGCCGACAGAAGCTGAATGGGAATACGCCGCTTATGGCCTCATCGGAAACACAATCGGCGAACGTATCACCGACCGCAGACTTTATCCCTGGAACGGACACGGTGTTCGTAACCCGGACGAGAAATACATCGGTCAGATGCTTGCCAACTACAAACGAAGCAATGGTGATAACATGGGTACTGCCGGTATGCTGAATGACGCCGGTGATATCACAACTCCTGTGTTCTCCTACTGGCCCAATGATTACGGTCTGTATAACATGGCCGGTAACGTAAGCGAATGGGTGATGGACGTATACCGTCCGCTTTCTCCTGAAGATAAAGACGACTTCCGCCCTTTCCGCGGTAACGTTTTCAAAACGGCCCTGAAAGACACCACCGATCCAACCCTGAGCATGATCAACGACTCGATCAAGCACGAATACATCCTGGATAAGAACGGTGCCCGTGTTGACAGTGTCATCACCAATATCCCGGGCCAGATCCGCACCCGTGAAGTGTCCCTGGCACACAAAGAAGATAACCTTGACAAACGCCGTAACTACGACAAGGCTGACAACATCAACTACCTCGACGGTGATGCTCAGTCCAGTATCTATTTCTCTGACCCTACCTCTACAGAGGCCTCTAAATACATGTATGAGTGGAGCGTGACTTCCCTCATCAACGACAAGGCCCGTGTTTACAAAGGAGGTTCCTGGAAAGACCGTGCTTATTGGATGGTTCCCGGCACACGCCGCTTCCTCGATCAGAAACAGTCTGCCGATTATATCGGATTCCGTTGCGCCATGACCCGCGTGGGTAGCCCCGTTGGTTTGGGCAAAAGATAACAGCCTGCTCTTCATAACTTTTAAAAGCCTCCGTTTTTTACAGAACGGAGGCTTTTAATTTTACGGTATGACGTCCACCGAGTCGCTCTACGAGCTGTTTAAAAAGCACCCGTCTGTCGCCACCGACACACGGAACATCCGTCCAGGAGATATTTTCTTTGCCCTTAAAGGGCCTAACTTCAATGCCAACGAGCTTGCCGCCGAAGCCTTGAAAAGCGGAGCATCCTATGCAGTGATAGACGAAGCCGCCTATAATACGGATCCGCGCTGTGTGCTCACACGCGATGCACTCAAAGCGCTTCAGCATCTCGCACTGATGCATCGCCAGCACCTTCATATCCCATTCATCGGTATAACAGGCAGCAATGGCAAAACCACGACCAAGGAACTCATGCAAGCCGTTCTGAGCCGCAAATACAAAACGCTGGCGACAACCGGCAATCTGAATAATCACATTGGTGTTCCACTTACCATACTGGCTGTGAATAGCAGCCATGAAATGGCCATCATTGAAATGGGCGCCAACCATCAGGGAGAGATCCGCGATCTGAGTGCACTCTGCCTGCCCGATTATGGACTTATCACCAGCATCGGCAAGGCGCATCTCGAAGGCTTCGGTAGCTTTGAAGGTGTCATCAAGGCAAAGAGCGAGCTTTACGATCATATCAGAAAGAACAAAGGCAAATTGTTTGTGCCTGCTGAAAACGATTTGCTCATGGGCCTTTCATCGGGTGCAGAACGCGTCACCTATGGCAATAAACCCGGCGCACTTGTCAGAGGCAAAGTAACAGGCATGGATCCGTTCCTCACCATGAGCTGGCAAAAAGAAGACAGCACCGATAAACACACGCTTCGTTCACAGCTGATCGGACAATACAATGCCGATAATATTCTGGCTGCTGTTTGTACCGGTGTGTATTTCGGCGTCAGCGATGATGATATCACCGCAGCCATTGAAAACTATGCGCCGTCCAACAACCGCTCGCAGCTGACCAAAACCAAATACAATTCGCTGATTCTGGATGCATACAACGCCAACCCTTCCAGTCTCGGTGCAGCCATTGAAAATTTTTCCCTGATCAAAAGCGCTCAGAAAATCGTCATCATCGGAGACATGCTTGAACTGGGCAGTGAAAGCAATGAGGAGCACCGGAACATTCTCAAACTGATTGAAAGCAAGAAATTCAGCAAAGTGATCCTCGTCGGGCCCGAATTCGGAAAGCTGAGCACTGAATTCAAAGCTCAGTATTTTGCCAATTCCCAGGAGGCCCTGGCATGGTTCAGCAAGAACCCGGTAAAAGACGCCACCATCCTTGTGAAAGGATCGCGGGGAATAAAACTGGAGAAGCTGGTGGACGCACTCTGATCATTCATACCATATAAACTCCCGACCCGATCTCCTTCTGATCTCTAAAAGCCATTGCGGAAATTCCGGGATAGCTGTAGTCATCCCCCTTTTACCAACCACAGAGGATGGCTGGGCAATGTCTGAATACTGAAGTCTGTTTCTGAATTTACATGCCAGCAGGCGACATAAGAACCGGCACCCACTGAATCATTGGTCAATCCAAAAACGGTGTTGAGTTCAGCCACATGGAAAGAATACTCAATATCCTCCATGTCCTTGCCGTCGCCCTCAAAACTAAACGTATGGCTTTCACCGGGAGCAATGCAGGAAGTGAGAACCGAGCATTGGGGTATACCTTTGTATGTATACGACAAACGGGCTGTAATGGTGAAATCAGTAATAAGACCGGCCGGGGCAAGGCTCGCATTGCGCACCTTTACCTTTAACTTTACATTTTGTTTTACATTCAGGCAGATGAGGCCCAGCATACAAAGGATCATATCCTATTTATTATAACGTGTTTTTCAAATGATCTTCTCCAAATGATACAAACAAACATAAGCATGAAACAGATTTTTTCTATCGAAATTGAGTAAATGGCGGGTACGATTGAGCAAACAGCGGGAATTGGCCGGTGAATTGCAGAGTTGCATTAAAAACAAAGGCCACCTGCTTCCGCAAATGGCCTGCTCTATACTATTCCTGAAAAGCCTGAAAATCAGGCCAGGATTCCTCTGGAAATAACGATTTTCTGAACTTCTGTGGTTCCCTCGTAGATCTGCGTGATTTTAGCATCGCGCATCAGGCGCTCCACATGGTATTCTTTGACGTAACCATATCCCCCATGGATCTGGACGGCTTCAATGGTGGTATCCATCGCAACTTTCGAAGCAAATACCTTCGCCATGGCGCCGGCCTGTGTATAGTCTTCATGCTTGTCTTTCAGCCAGGCCGCTTTGAGGCACAGCAATCGTGCCGCATCGATAAGGGTTGCCATATCGGCAAGCTTGAACTGGATAGCCTGGTGCTCACAGATAGGCTTGCCGAACGCCTTGCGCTCCTTCGAATAAGCCAGCGAAAGTTCATAGGCGCCGGATGCAATACCCAATGCCTGTGATGCAATGCCAATTCGTCCGCCTGAAAGGGTTTTCATGGCAAACTTAAATCCGAAGCCATCTTCACCAATGCGGTTGGCTTTCGGAACTTTGACATCGGTGAACATCAATGAATGTGTATCGGAGCCCCGGATACCGAGTTTGTTTTCTTTTTTTCCAACAACAAAACCAGGCATCCCTTTTTCAAGGATAAGGGCGTTGATGCCTTTGTGTCCTTTCTCAGGGTATGTCTGGGCAATGACCAGATAAACCGATGCACTGTTTCCATTGGTGATCCAGTTCTTGGTTCCGTTAACGAGGTAATGATCGCCCATGTCAACTGCCGTGGTGCGCTGCGATGTGGCATCCGATCCGGCTTCCGGTTCGGAGAGACAGAATGCTCCTATGATTTCACCTTTAGCCAGGGGCACCAGGTATTTTTGTTTTTGCTCTTCCGTGCCGAACTGTTCAAGTCCCCAGCAAACCAGGGAATTATTGACCGACATGGCTACTGAAACAGAAGCATCCACTTTGGATATTTCTTCCATGGCCAGCACATAGGAAATGGTATCCATCCCACCTCCTCCGTATTTCGGATCCACCATCATTCCCAGGAAACCAAGCTCCCCGAGTTTTTTGATTTCTTCCTTCGGAAATTTCTGCAACTCATCTCTTTCAATCACTCCGGGCTTCAATACTTCCTGAGCGAAATCCCGTGCAGCCTTCTGAATCATCAGATGTTCTTCCGTTAACTTAAATTCCATGGTTGGCTTTGTGTTTGTAAGGGGCAAATATAAGGATTTCTATCATTGTCGCTCAACGCTCCCGGCAGCATTTCCTTGCCGAAAATCGCCTGGCTGAACTATAATTTCCTTAATCTTGCTTTATGAATACGTATACAGCCATCGGCCTGATGTCAGGCACTTCGCTCGACGGTCTCGACATCGCCTGCTGCACCTTTATCTACCAGAGGGGCAAATGGAGGTTTCACATTTCATCGGCCAAAACCATTGCCTATACCCCAGTACTCAAGGACCGACTCCGGAATGCCGACAAGCTCGACGCCGCCGGCCTTGCTGAGATCCATACCTGGTTCGGGCATTGGATGGGAACCAGAGCGGATGACTTCATCCGTAAACACAAACTGAAGCCCCTGATCGTTTCCTCGCATGGCCATACGGTTTTTCATCAGCCTGCAAAAGGCTTTACCCTCCAGATCGGCAGCGGGGCAAGCCTGGCCGCAGCCTGTGGAATCAAAACTGTCTGTGACTTCCGGTCCGGCGATGTCGCGCTAGGCGGACAAGGCGCTCCGCTCGTACCCATCGGTGATGAACTGCTGTTCAGTGAATATGGGTATTGCCTCAATCTCGGCGGCTTCGCCAATATTTCTTTCCGCGACCAGAATGAACGCGTGGCCTTTGATATCTGCCCCGTAAACATCGTCCTCAATCACCTCACCCTCAAATTAGGAAAAGCCTTCGATAAAGGAGGCGCGCTGGCCAGGAAAGGAACACTGATCCTTCCCCTGTTAGAAGCTCTGAACGAAGCGCGTTTTTACCAAAAAAAAGGTCCTAAATCCCTTGGAAAAGAATGGGTCTGGAAAGAAGTGATTCCTTTGCTTGAGAAGCAAAAGGCTTCTGTTCCCGATCTGCTTCATACCTATTGTGAACACATCGCCTATCAGATCGGCATTCAGATTCTTCCCGGCAAGAATGATATGCTTGTTACCGGCGGTGGTGCCTATAATGATTTTCTCATGGAACGTATCCGGGATTATGCCCCTTGCGAGATCCGCATTCCGGATAATCTTACTGTTCAGTTTCGCGAAGCGCTTGTATTTGCCTTCCTGGGGGTGTTGCGCCTGAGGGGTGAACATAATTGCCTGAGCTCCGTGACCGGGGCGCGTTGTGATTCTTCGGGTGGTTGTATTTACGACCCTTTGTTATAAAATTATCTTGTTTTGGAAGGGGTAGTGATCGATTCCTTGTTAGGGACTATAGATAAAGATGTTAAATATTTGGGCATGTCCCCGCGAAGGGGCGGGGCCGGGCTTTCGCCACTCGCTCTTTGCAGTGCAGTTCTTCTCTACAGTTTTCGATTTACACCAAAAGCTTTTGCTCCACATCTAAGTCATTTACTGCAAAGGAGCTCAGACAAAAATGGCTCAATCCCTCATATGTTTGTGAATTATTAATTTAGTTAGATTAGA
>DASYGQ010000330.1:0-8694 GCA_035999585.1 Bacteroidia bacterium
GAGGTAACAAATGGTATAAACTGAAGTATAACCTGTCGGAATTCAGAAAGCAGGAGAAAAAGGCTTTGCTCACTTTCGGAGGGGCTTATTCAAATCACATCGCTGCCACTGCTGCTGCCGGATTCCTGTTCGGCTTCCGTACGATTGGGATTATCAGGGGGGAGAAGCATCATACACTTAACCCCACACTTCGCCTGGCCCGTGAACAGGGAATGGAACTGCATTATGCCGACAGGCAGCTTTACCGCAACAAGGATGAACTCATGGCTTGGGTGAGCAGTCATTTCGGAGAAGACATATATATCCTTCCTGAAGGAGGATCGAATGACCTGGGTGTGAAAGGGTGCATGGAAATCCTCGACACGGTTGACTGGAATCCGGACCTTGTTTGTTGTGCCTGCGGAACCGGAGCCACACTGACTGGACTTGCGATGAGCGCGAAGGGTAAAGGTCGTTGTGCCGGATTTTCGGCTTTAAAAGGAGGTGATTTTCTAAGAGACAGCCTGGAGCAATTGGCAGGCAAAGCGGTTGCCGGGCAGACGCGGCTTGTTACGGAATATCATTTCGGAGGATATGCCAAACAAACTCCGGACTTGCTTGATTTCATCGACCGTTTTTGGAAAGAGCATGGAATTTTGCTTGATCCGGTATATACCGGTAAAATGATGTACGGAATTTATGATCAGGCGACGAAAGGACATTTCAAGGAAGGTGAAAAGATACTTGCCATTCACACCGGTGGTCTTCAGGGGATAGGATCAAAGCCCTGATATTCAATGCGCTAAAAGGGAATGATTTCTTCTGCCACCAGTTGCTGCTTTGAGCAATCATCAACATTCGCTTGTTAGAAACTGCTGTTTCAGGGTTATTTCAAAATTGCTTTTTCCCATTAGTTTTGTATGTTGCCCCACATTTCCCAGGTATGCTGACCCGAAAAATATTTTTCCTTTTCTTTCTGATTCAGTCTTGTCTCCCGTTTACCGGGTTACATGCGCAGCCTTCCGAGCGGAAACTCAGTCCGCATGAATATGTTGAAATGCATAAGGACGATGCCATCAAGGAAATGAATATGTCCGGTGTGCCGGCGAGTATAACACTGGCTCAGGGAATGCTCGAAAGTGATAACGGCAATAGCGATCTCGCTGTATATGCCAACAATCATTTCGGGATCAAGTGCCATGAAGACTGGACCGGTCCAAGTTATGTCAAAGATGATGATACGAAGGACGAGTGTTTCCGGAAATACCGTACCGTGCTGGAATCATACAACGATCATTCGCAGTTTTTAAAATCGCGGACACGTTATGCTCCTTTGTTTGAACTGAAAACAAATGATTACAGGGGCTGGGCACACGGATTGAAGGAAACAGGTTATGCCACAGATCCGAGATATACGGAGCGCCTGCTTGAGATCATAGAGAAAAATCATTTGTATGAATACGACAAGGAATTGCCGATGCAGTCGCGGCATCCTCAGCCAAACCTTTCGGAACAACTGGCGGTAAAGTCGACTGCTTACAAACGCACCGTGCAGTTGAACAGCGAGCGGGAATTCATCACTGCCCGGGCGGGTGACACGTTTGAAAGCCTGACCAAAGAATATCAAAAGGGTGCCTGGGAACTTCCCAAATACAATGAGGTGAGTAAAAATACAGTGTTGGTGCCCGGACAGATTGTTTTTCTCCAGCCCAAGCGAAGGAGAGGATCGATTGATTATTATGTTGTGAAACCCGGTGATACGATGTATAACATCTCTCAGCGTTATTGCATCAAACTCCGTTTCCTGTATAAAAAGAACAACATGGAGCCCGGCACAGAAGCGCGCCCCGGTGATGTACTCTCACTGCGTCACCATAAGAGAGAAAGTTCTTCCTCTCCGAAATCCCACTGATTAGTTGATTGAATGTGCTGCAGATTCCGAATAGAGCATTCTGATTGCCGGCGGAGGAATACCGCGTTGATGCAGTATGGATCAATGCATTTTTCCGAAGAACAAATAAGCGAGGAAAATAGCCGCCAGAAGCCCGGCTAAATCGGTAAGTAATCCGTATGCGATCGAATACCGTGTTTTGGTAATGCCTACAGAACCGAAGTACAAAGCAACAATGTAAAAGGTGGTATCGGCCGAACCCTGAATGATGCTGGATAATCTGCCTGCAAAGGAATCTGTTCCGTATGTTTTCATGGTGTCAATCATCATGCCTCTTGCTCCGCTGCCACTGAGTGGTTTCATTAATGCGGTAGGAAGTGAAGAAACAAAATCGGTATTGAAACCCGCAGCGGCAAACACATGCCCGATGCCGCGAATCAGGAAATCCATTGCGCCGGATGAACGGAACACGCCAATGGCTACAAGCATGGCCACGAGATAGGGAATCAGTTTCACAGCAGTTTCAAAACCATTTTTGGCTCCTTCAATAAATGCATCGTAGACATGCACCTTCTTATAAAAAGCATAAGCGATAAATGCGGTGATGATTGTAAACAGAATCAGATTACTTACCACTCTGGAGACTACAGCGATTCGTTGCGGATCCATTCGGGAGAACAGAAATACAAGTCCGCCCACAAAAGCACAGATACCGAGTCCCCATGAAAGAAGAACAGGATCCATGAGTTTTATTTTCTGTCTCAGAGCCACAGCCAGTACGCCAATGAAAGATGATACAAAGGTGGCGAGAAGGATGGGAATAAAAATATCGGAAGGGTCTTTGGCGCCAAGTTGGGCTCTGAAAAGCATGATGGTTACAGGGAGAAGTGTAAAACCGGCGGTATTCAAAACCAGGAACATGATCTGAGGATCGGAAGCCGTGTCTTTTTTCTCATTCAGCTCCTGCATGCCCTGCATTGCTTTCAATCCAAGGGGGGTGGCGGCATTGCCCAGTCCAAGCATGTTGGCGGTGAAATTCATCACGATCTGGCCCAATGCGGGATGATCTTTCGGAATTTTTGGAAAGATGCGGCTGAAGAATGGAGAAACAACTTTTGAAAGGATGCGGATGGCGCCGGCTTTTTCTCCAATATTCAAAATGCCAAGCCATAATGTCATGATGCCGGTCAGGCCGATGGAAATTTCGAAAGCCGTTTTGGATGTATCGAAAGTCCCGTCAATAATGGTTTTAAATACTTCCGTGTCGCCCAGAAAGATCAGCTTCACCAATGCTACGGCAAAGGCAATGAGAAAAAAGGCGATCCAGATATAATTCAATAACATGCGCCGGTAATTTGTACGAATATACGAATCAAAGCAATCGGGATGTTATTGCCTGAGGTTAGAAGGACTGGAGTCACGAATACTAATAAAGGTAGTTCCTGTAGTTCTGGTAACAGAAGATGATCCGGTTGTACTGATCAGTTGTGAAGTTCTGCGGGCAGATGACATTATGATATGACATGATATTGCCGAGCATGGGTGTATACAGGTCATTGTTCGGATCACGGTTGGTGCCTGTCCAGGTACAGGAGCTCGATACGGGAGCCGGATTGATATCAGCCGGTGTGTCGCAGAGGAGGTCACCGGCTGTTGTGCAGTTGCTCTCATTTACAAATTCAACACCAAGGCTGGTTTCGAAGGTGTGGTAAAGACCAAAGAAATGGCCCATTTCGTGAGGGAATGTTTTACCCCCAATAGAACCTTTGGTAAGTACAATCAGGTCATGGTGAGGTCCGGGAGAAATGCTGTTGCCCAAAGGGGCGTATCCGAGAGCGCCTGCGGGGTTGGTGATGGTATTGACCAGTACTATATTGATGATATTTTCTTTGCAGTACAAGACACGGAATTCGGCATCGTGCTTGATCTGGCTCCATGTATTGTATTTATAAGAATAAACCGTATCAATGGTACAGTTCTGAAATGACATGCAGATGGGTTTGTAAAAATTGTTCAGATTCTGCACCGCAGCAGTGATGGCGGCAGGGGTGATACCGGTGACGTTGAGGCTATCGGTAACAATAATGAAGTGTATGGAAAGTGTTTTGTTCAGACAAGTGGTGTAAGCCTGGTGGGTCTGGGCTATGAACATCCGTTCGGCTGCTTTGGAATTGGGGGGTACTACAGTTCCGCAATTGAAATTCTGAGCTGTGCTGCTCAATGAAAACAGGCAAAAGCAAAAAGATAAAAGCAGGAGTCGGATGGGCATAGGATTGAATTTAGCCTAAAATTAATTTATTTTTTTACATGTGGCTATCCAGTAATTATATATTTTTATTCAATCAAAAATCCTGATCACACCTTTATTGCATAAAAGCTTCATGGAGATGACTAAAAAAGTGATTCCGTTTCTGTTTTTTATATTGTCTCTTGGGCTCACGCAACTGTCGGCCCAGATTTCTGCGAGCGATACGGTAGGTTGTGCACCGATGGCCGGAGTCCAGTTTACAGGGGTGGCAGGAGCCACGAATATAATGTGGGATTTTAAAGACGGCAATTCAGCGGTTATCAATAACCCTACAAACACATTTGTAAATCCCGGCACATATGCCGTTCATTATACTGCAACAGTAGGTAGTTCGCCAGTCAGTTACACAATCACCATTCATGTGTATGGCAAGCCTACAGCGTCTTTTACAGCAACACCTCCCACAAAAGGCTGTGTGCCCCTCGCTGTTAGTTTTCAAAGCACATCTACAGGCGGCGGCGGTTCGGCCATTCAATCTTTCGCATGGACCTTTGGTGATGGAGGCGGTGCCGGAACTCAGAACCCGAACTATACTTATACCCTGGCCGGTCAGTTTGATGTGCAGCTGAAAGTAACAGATAAGAACGGCTGTATTGCTTCCATCAAATTACCCAAATTTATTTCCACCTCGCAGAAACCCAATCCGGTAATCAGTTCTAATCCGGTTGCCACAACCAGCTGTACCGCGCCTTTTAGTGTTACATTCAATGGGTCTTCTTCGACAAGCAATTCAAGCACCAGCCCGACACTCACTTATAGCTGGACCTTTGGAAACGGAAATACTCCGGCTGTTGTGGCCCCGCCACAGCAAACGTATACCGCTACAGGAACATTTCCTGTGACCCTGACGGTATCGGATGACAATAATTGCTCGAACGCGATCATCCAGAATGTGCACATCGGAAATCCTGTGGCTACTTTCCTGGTCAAAGACTCGGTGTGTAAATCAGCGGTTGTCTTTAACTCAACAGGATCTACCGGGGTACTGAGCTGGGATTTCGGTGATTCACAGACCGGTGCAGGAAGCTCACCCAGTCATACTTACGCAACCGGAGGTACCTATACCGTGCATCTCCATGTTACACAAGGCAGCTGCGTGAATGATACCACCCGTAAAATATTTGTGGAAGACCCGAAAGCAAGCTTTACCAGCGCGCCAACTTATGCATGCTCGCTTCCTGAAATCATACAATTTACAAACACATCCACAGGTATTGTTCCGGGAAGCATCTATAGCTGGACTTTTGTAACCGGTGCTCCGGCAATACCCAAGTACAGCCTCAGCATTGGATCATCGACACTGTCTTCACCATCCGTGAAGGTGACTGACAATGATACAAACCGTTTTACGGTCGACCACCGAGATATCATTATCAATGCCACGCTTACCATTACGACCCCGCAAGGCTGCAAGACCACTATCTCCAAAACCAGTATTGACTCTGTATTTTTACCAACCGGAATTATCCAGCCGGATAAATCAAGAGGATGTGCGCCCCTGCAGGTAGCCTTTTCTGATTCCAGCGTATCTTATGATCCGATTGTAAACTGGAATTATGATTTCGGTGATGGCACTGCTCATGTGATAACAACAACAAAGACGGTGGTGAATCACACCTACAACACGCCCGGTGTTTATCAGGCTCGTGTCGTGATTACAAATAAGCGCGGTTGTATCGATACTTCTTATGTTGTTGTTATTTATGTAGGAGCGAAGCCAACGCCTAACTTTACCGTTGCGCCTACAACCGTTTGTGCCAATGTCCCGGTAGTATTTACAAACACAAGCACAGCCGCACCAGGCAGTCCGATTGATACCTGGCATTTCTACGCCGATAACGGATTCTATATGTCGTCATGCTATACCGATCCGAATCCCACCTACTCATTCGGCAACAGTACAGGTGCACAGCAAGTGACCCTTGTTACCTGTTCGAGGGGCTGCTGCGATTCGCTGACAAAAGCCAATGCACTTACCGTCAATGGCCCGCTTGTGAAATATACGGCCCAGGTGAATTGCAAAACACCGGATGCATACACCTTCACGGCAGATATCAAAGGAGCTACCTCCTGGATCTGGAATTTCGGCGATGGCAGCCCGGTTGTGAACACCACCACGCAAAGTACAATCACACACACCTATACCGCAACCGGAAATTTTCAGTCGTACCTCATTGGTCATAGCAATTCCAGCGGTTGTGCCGATGATACATTTAAACTGATGATTTATGTGAAGCACATCAAAGCGATCCTGAAAAGCGATACGACAGTTTGTTCCAATGCCCTGGCTTCATTCGATGCCACTCCATCTGTTGATGTGTTTAACCTTGGAAACAATGGGTATGTGTGGTTATGGAACGACAATACTCCGCCTACCATAGGATCTTCGCCGGTTGTTTCTCACCAGTTCTCAGCACCCGGATATTATTATGTAAAGCTGATCGTTACCGATGAAAACGGTTGTCGTGATACCACTGTTTCTAAAAAAGTAAAGGTCAGTTCGGTCACAGCCAAATTCAAACCCGATCATTTTAACGGTTGTATTCCATGGACGGTCAATTTCACGGATCAGTCTTTGTCCGACACCACACTGACAACCTGGAGCTGGAATTTCGGCGATGGAAGTCCTGCAGGCAGTGGCAAGACACCAAGCCACACGTATGTGTCAGGAGCAGCTACATTTACTGTTCAGGTCACAGCCACGAATATTCTGGGATGTTCGAATACATTCAGTGCAGTGCTGACGCCATCCAATCCCAATGCCGGTTTTTCCTCCAACTTCACACAACGCTGTGCTGGCGACAGCATTCAGTTTCTGCCCGTTGTAACAATCGATAAAACGTATAGCTGGACATTCGGTGACAACGGAACATCTGCAACGGTTTCTCCCTGGCATAAATATGTAGCGAGCGGAACATATACTGTTACTTTGACAGTAAAGGACAGCATTGGGTGTATGAAAACGAATACGCAGAATAATTACATCTCCATTCAGGATTATCCGCGGGTTGGTTTCACCTCCTCCATGGATTCATCCAAGAACCTTTGCGCTCCGGTTGTAGCAACCTTTACGGACACCAGTCATGCATCGGTGTTCTTATCCCGCAGCTGGAACCTCGGAACAGGCGGGGCAACAGTGACCAGTCAGACGGTTTCCAATCCTTATCAGCTTCCCGGAACAGATACTGTTTCTCTGACAGTTACTACAACATTCGGTTGCAAGGCTACGGTCAAGAAGATCTACACGGTTTACGGACCTAAGGCGGATTTTGACCTGGCGCCTTTAACCATTTGCAAAGGCAACAAAGTAACATTCACAATCAAAGACACCAGTGAAGTGTTTACCTATCATTGGTATTTCGGTGATGGGCATGATACAACAGCCCTGTCTCCTGTAAGCCATGTTTTTAACTTTCACCCCGCCGGTGGTGTGGACAATGTCACACTGGTAGTCTGGAGCGCAGGCACAACCTGCAGAACCCCCTTTACGCATTCGTTTAATATCAGGCAGATCATCTCCGATTTCAAAAGAAACAATGAGTTGACTCAGCAGGATACGATTCATTGCCTGGGCTCGACAGATATTTTTACCAATACCTCTACGGGTGCAACATCTTTCATCTGGCATTTTGGCGATGGCGCCACAAGCACAGTCAATAATCCTCCTCACACTTATACGGTGCCAGGCACCTATACTGTAAGTCTGGATATACAGGATGCCGCATCAGGCTGTATGGATACCCTCAGCAAGAAAATGATCATTAACCCCATTCCACATGCTGTCGCTGCAGGCCGCGATACCTGTCTGGGTAAACCGGTGGTTTTGTCATCTTCAGGCGGTCTTACATACTCCTGGTCACCGTCTGCCGGTTTGAGCGCCACCAATGTGCAGAACCCGGTTGCTACGCCAACTGTGTCGACAACCTATACTGTTACCGTCACAGATGCGAATGGCTGCCATGACGATACCACAGCTACGGTAAACGTGATACTTCCGATACCGAAAGTAACATTCGATACGTCTATTGTTATTGGCCAGACGGCACCATTAGCTTATGTCATCAGCCCTTCCAATGATTATACATATACCTGGAGCCCGACGGATTCATTGAGCTGCAAGACATGCCCGAATCCGAAGGCTGATCCGATTGTAAATACAACCTATACGCTTACCGTGAGCGATAAATTCGGCTGCTTCACAAGTGCATCGACTTATGAAGTGATTATTCTTCCGGAAACATCATTGGATGTGCCCACAGCCTTTACACCCAATGGCGATGGCATTAACGATATTGTATATGTAAAAGGGTGGGGCATTAAAAAACTTCTGGAGTTCAATATATATAACCGTTGGGGAGAGCTTGTGTTCAGCACCACGGATATTGATACAGGCTGGGACGGATATTACAAAGGAGTGTTGCAGAATGTGGAAACCTATGCCTGGACGGCCAAGGTGGAAACCTATCTGAGCGGAAAGCAAATCACGAAAAAGGGTTTTGTGAAGCTGCTCAGATAA
>DASYGQ010000348.1:0-2631 GCA_035999585.1 Bacteroidia bacterium
AGAAAGGAACAGCAATACCAAAGAGGGTTGTAAAGGCTTTATCCATTTGCACTAAATTAAGAATTATTTGAATCAGACATTCAAAGTGTTTGTGCTGACATCTGACTCATTTGCCGGTTAAAACGGGCTTTTCAACAAAAAACCGATTTATCAACAATTTACGCGAATTCCTCCCGGAAAGCTTGTGCAGATAGAGGAATGGCATACTTTAGTATTGTAAACCTAATGTCAAACCCTAATTCAAAAAGCATGAACAAATCAGAATTGATCGACGCGATTTCAGCAGAAACAAAAATGACAAAAGCAGATTCTGGAAGAGCTCTCGATAGCTTTATCAGCTCTACAACAAAGGCCCTGAAAAAAGGTGACCGTGTTGCGCTGGTTGGTTTCGGAACTTTCTCTATCAGCAAAAGAGCTGCAAGAACTGGTCGCAATCCTCAGACTGGGAAAGCCATTCAGATCAAGGCGAAAAAGGTTGCCAAATTCAAAGCTGGCGCTGACCTGGCCAAAACTGTAAACAAGTAATTGTTTCTTTTTGGAAAATAACAAAGCCTCCGGATGACGGAGGCTTTGTTATTTTCCCTTTCCGGGTATCATTGGGTTTGAATAAATATTCAATTCTCCAATTTCAAGGATGAAAGTATTGTATTAGGAATAATTCAAATGGGCTATTCTCCCAGACGCCGGCCGACCAATCCTGCCGTTCGTTCGAACAGTGCCTGCGGGGTGAGTGTCCGCCAGGGCATTTCATCAAGTTCTCCCCCGGAAATGAAATAGTAATCGAGATTGCGCTGGAGAAACTCGGCAAGCACATGTTCCCTGAAATTCATAAACACGATCCATCCGCTTTCCACATCTTCAAACCATTCTTCGTAATAACAGTCATCCGAGAAATGAAAATTCAGGACATTCTCTCCGATAAGAATGAATTTGCGGATGCCTTGTCCGATCAAAAGGTCAAGAATATCCCGTTTTAGTATCATGATATCGTTATTGATCGCGTCATTCCATTCGCCAATGAGCTCAATAATTGTAAAACCTTCGGAATAATCAGTAAACAATATTTTAATGTAGAGAGTGGGTGAGCCCATGTCATCCCATTGGGGATGGATATAATAGTTGTAAATGGTATTGCTGTATTCAAATTCGCTATACTCGCGGCCATAGAATGGAGAGCGCGGGTCTTCCTCCGCGATGTAGAGATGTCTCCAGTTATAATAAGGCTCTATGTCCTGCATGCTGTTTCGGCTCGCTTGTCAATTTATTTCTTGTAATTGTCGATAGCTTTTCTGACACTTCCGGATTCTTTGAGCAATCGCTCAGCTTCTTCGTATGGCAAGCTGAGCTTGTCCATAATCATTCTTGTACCCCGGTCAACTAATTTGTTGTTGCTTAGTTGCATATCAACCATCCGGTTACCTTTTACACGCCCCAACTTGATCATGACTGTAGTTGAGATCATGTTGAGAACCAGTTTCTGAGCAGTACCTGATTTCATTCGAGTGCTCCCTGTTATAAATTCCGGACCTACAGGTATTTCAACCGGGTACAGTGAGACCGCAGCAACCGGGCTTCCTTCGTTACATACGATACAGCCGGTAATTATCCCTTTTGCATTGCAGACTTCCAGCGCACCAATAACGTAAGGCGTAGTACCAGAGGCTGCAATACCAATCACAACGTCTTTTTCGTTCACCTTCAATTCCTGTAGATCTTTCCAACCTTGTTGAGCATTGTCTTCCGCAAATTCAACCGCCTTCCGGATTGCCTGATCACCTCCGGCAATAAGACCCACTACCTGGCCATGATCGATTCCGAACGTAGGTGGGCATTCAGACGCATCTACAATACCCAGGCGGCCGCTGGTGCCTGCTCCAAGATAAAAAAGCCGGCCTCCTTTTTTCATTTTTTCTGCAATGACTTCGGTGAGAGCTTGTATCTCGGTCAATTTTTTTTCTACCGCCAGAGCAACGGTTTGGTCTTCCCGGTTGATGTTTTTAAGGAGATCACCCGTACTCATATTCTCGAGGTCGTTGTAATGGGAAGATGATTCGGTTGTTTTATTCATGATACAAGCGTCAAATGTTATGGTTAATCGGATGAGCTTGAAATTACGGAAATATTTTTTGCCAAAAGCATTTCAACCCTGCCTGAACAAAAAAATAAAGAGGAAACTGCAGGTTTCCTCTTTAAATGGTATTGTTTGTATAATCAGTAAAGTGCCGGAAACCGGTTTGGGTTGGTTTCATGCATAACCTGATAAACAGCTTCGAATACATCATCGGCACTCGGCTTGGAGAAATAGTCGCCATCAGAGCCATATGCAGGCCGATGCTCTTTGGAAGCAATGGTCAGAGGTTCGGAATCCAGGAATTTATACCCTCCCTGTTCTTCAAGTACTTTCTGCATCATATACGCAGATCCTCCACCCGGAACGTCCTCATCGAGAAAAGCAACCCGGTTTGTTTTTTTAAGTGATTCCACAATCGAATTATGAATGTCAAAAGGAAGTAAGGTCTGTACATCGATGAGTTCTACCGAAATGCCTGTTTCTTCAAGCATCTTGATAGCCTCCTGGGCAATCCGACAACATGAACCGTAGGTGACAAGGGTTAGATCGTTTCCTTCATT
>DASYGQ010000353.1:0-3419 GCA_035999585.1 Bacteroidia bacterium
GAAAGCCTCGATGGCCTATCTGATCCCAGGAGGACTTATGATCGTAAATGTCCCTGCCAGCAGATTTCTCTATAGCCGCTATGACGAGGCTTGCGGTCACAAAAGAAGATATTCCGAAAAAGATCTCACCAGGCTCTTTGAAAATGCCGGATTGGAAATCAATGTTCTGTCCCCCTGGGGCTGCGCACTTTATCCGCTGTTGTTAATCAGGCGACTTCGGCTTTTGTTTTCGGATCGCCAAAATTGGATACGCGACGGATTCGCCCCTCCGGGAAAATTGACTTCTTTTATTATTAGTCTGTTTATGCATCTAGAGCGAATCATCCCATTTGCACCTCCTTTCGGTTCGTCGGTGCTCGTCATCGCAAAGCTTCCTGGGAAGTAGCCAGTCTTCAATCCCTATTAATTCGTATTTTTATGTTGAAATCTTAATAAACATAGCAGATCCAATATGTTTCTTTTAGTATTACATGTCTGTTTGTCTTTCCTGAACGGTCCCCCAGTTTCCGATAAAATATCTCTGCTTAAGCACATAGAGGGCAAAATTTCCTCGATCACCAGTGATCAGCTTCAGAATCTTTATGTGCTGAAAAATGATGTACTTGAAAAGTATGATGCCAATGGAAAATTCCTCTATTCCTACAGCGACAATACTTTGGGAAGGATCGACTTTGTAGATGCTTCAGATCCCATGAAAACACTTGTTTTCTATAAGGCTTTCCCTGAGTTTCTGATTCTTGATAATACACTTACGGTAAGCGGGCCCGGGGTGCCGCTTCAGCAATACGGTCTGGAGCAGGTAAGCCTTGCTTGCACTTCTTATGACAGGGGATATTGGTTTTATAACCCGGCAAATCTCGAACTGGTTCATCTTACATCGGATGATTTGGTTGCTAACAAAACCACTGGAAATATCAGCTCTCTTTTGAATGAGGCCATTCACCCCAATTTTCTGGTCGAACAAAATAATCGGGTGTTTTTGAACGATTCAGCCCAGGGAGTGCTTGTGTTTGATATATATGGGGCTTATTATAAAACCATTCCAATCAAAGGCCTGAACCAATTCCAGGTAAGCGCTGATCAGATTATTTACTTGCAGGATAAAAGTATCCGAACTTATAACTTCAGGAGCCTCAGCGAAGATGTTATACCGCTCTCTGATCCAGCTGCCCTGGCTATCCGTGTGGAAAAGGAGCGACTTTATATTCTTACCGACAAGGGTGTGGATATATATGCGGTAAAGCAATAGTTCGTTTGAAAATTCTAACGGATCTGACCCATAAAAAAGGCCGCCCTCACACAAGGCGGCCTTTTACACACAAAAAACGCCTGCTTTCACAGGATAATCACACAAACCAATTATTAAAAGAGTAGTATCTCAGCGTTGTAACGCATCTGATATTCTGTTCTAATCTAAAACAAAAGTAAACCGATATTTCCGATTTTTCAAATTCGTCGAAGAAAAATAGCCACTCATCTATGCAATAAGTTGATTTATAGTGTATTAATTTTCAAATAAAAATAAGCCACTATTGAAATAGAGAGGAGAAGGGGATAAGATGATGCCTATGGTGCTGGCTGTAAGTTAATTAGGCAGGGCGGGGCTGGTCTTGAAGCAATTTTAAAAGAATCGTCGGGAAGGACAGATTTATGAGGGACTTTTAAAGAAAAATGGTCGTTTGGGGCCAAAATACTGACTAAACAGGCCTATTCGGGAACTATTTCCAGTCTTTTGAACTCATCGAGAATATTGCTGAACTCTTTGACAGGATCATCCGCTTTCCAAAGAGTTGTATTGAGAATAAGTCCGGCAAACCCCACATCCCTGACTTTCTGGATTTTCTGGGCCGTTACACCACCGCGGGCAATAATTGTAAACGGGGTTTTCTGAATTGCAGCCTTCAGACTATGTTCATTATAGCCTGCCTGAAAACTGCCACTTATACTGTCAAATACAGGAGAAAGAAAGACATAGCTGTAGATGTTCTCTTCTTCATACAAACTGGCCAGTTTCCGAAAGGAAGTTGTTATAATGATATCCCTTCTTTTCAGGCGGATGATTTTCAGGTTAATCCAAAGTTTGAACTTGCGGTGTAAATGAGTTCGTGTTAAATGAATGCCTTTCAGATTGTATCTCAAGGCAAGTTTGTGATGGGAGTGTATGACAATGCGCTTATGAAACTGAGAAGGTATTTTGTCAAGGTATTCCGACATCTCCTTGGTGGAAAAGCGGGGTTTGCGAAGGTGATAAGTTTCAAGACCGTGCTCAAACAGCTTTGTGGCAATGGCGGGCTCCCCGGTTGAATCTCCGCTTGAGGGTGAAAGTACGAGTAGTTTCATTGAAGCTGAGGGATTGAGTGGATAGCTTTGGTGATTTTTTTGATGAGACTTGTATCGTCCTGCGCTGCATTTCCAATCACAATAACATCTGCTCCTGCTTTGCAGATTTTCAGGGCTGTGGCCACATCTCGGATTCCTCCTCCTACGATCAATGGAACAGAAACATGCTTTTTCACTTTGTGTATCATTGAATCGGAGACAGTATTCAGTGCGCCACTGCCGCCATCCATGTAAATCATCCGGAGCCCAAGCATTTCCCCTGCCATAGCAGTACACATGGCAATATCATCTTTGTCATGAGGTAAGGGTGTGGTGCCGCTGATGTAAGAGGCTGTCGTTTGTCTGCCGCTTTCAATCAGCATATATCCTGTTGGTAGGATTTCCAGTCCGCTTGCTTTTAATGCAGGGGCTGCAATCACATGCTGCCCAATCAGAAATTCAGGATTACGTCCTGAAATAAGGCATAGGTTGAGAATGGCATCCGCTTCCGGGCAGATCTGTGAAATGCTTCCCGGAAAAATCACCACAGGTATTGAACAGAATTTTTTAAGTATGGAAATAGTCCTTTCAAGATCGCCTCCGCTCAGCAGACTGCCCCCGACAAAAATCAGGTCGGCACCGGATTCAGCGCTCATTCGCGTAGTAATATCATCATCAAAAGAATCGGGATCCACGAGTAAGGCCACCAGCTTGCGGCCAGCCAACGCAGCATTTGAAATGTAAGAATAAACGCTTGTCTTCATGGGTATCATGCAATATTACGTATTCGCTACATATACGAGCATGTGGTTTTCTATTTTTTCATAACAGAGGCTGAATATCCTGTTCATATCTTTTGTGACGATCCTGGCTTCAAGCGTGCCTCCTGCAGGATTGTAAAGAAACGGACTTACAAGAAGTGATTCCCGGAAGATGAGTTCCTTCTCTCCGTTCAATTTATAAAGGGCTTCCTTGGCGCACCAGTAAACATGCAATTGCTCCGTTTTCAGGGCCGGGTCGATGTTCTTCATTTCTTCATCCGACATGAATTTTGAGGCAATAGGTATAATACGGGGTTTGATCAGTTCAATGTCAACCCC
>DASYGQ010000389.1:0-3342 GCA_035999585.1 Bacteroidia bacterium
CAGACTGCAAGGTCTGGCTCAAAATAGCCTGCCCAAAGAACAAGCTCGTCCTTTTCAGGAAAACGGGGAATACATCGGTCAGAAAACAGTAATCCATCGCACCTATGTAACGCCAAGCTTTCCGGATGTAAGCTATGCTCCGGATACAAACGCGTATCATAAGATGGACGTTTATATTCCTGCCGGTGCCTCATCAATGTCACCCTGCGTCATTTGTATTCATGGCGGTGGATGGTACAAAGGCTCCAAAGGCGTTGCTTTGCCTTCCGCTTCTCTGCCCGGACAACCTACCTATTGCGATTCGTTGTATTCACACGGGTATGTGATTGCCGATATCAATTATCGCCTTACACAAGACAGCGTTTTTCCAGCTGCTGTATTTGATTGCAAAACTGCTGTCCGCTATTTAAAGAAACATGCCTCAAAGTACAAAATTGATACGTGTCGTATGGGTATTATGGGCGGGTCTGCCGGAGCACATCTGGCGGCATTTGTCGGAACCTCCATTGGAATTGATTCGCTGGAAGGGTTTCATCTGGGAAGCCGTGGCGCTTCAAGCTCCGTCCAGGCCATTCTGGATCTGTGGGGGCCTACCGATTTTAATTACTTCTGGAACTATTATCCCAACACCCCAACAGATTCCTGCCATCCATATCCTGACAGCACCAATTCTTATTATCTGTTTCCGCAACAATGGCTGGGCACGAACTCTCTGACCACAGCTATTGCCAAAGTAAGAATCAAAAAAGCAAACCCTATTACTTATGTGAACGGCAATGAACCTCCTTTCGGCATCTGGCATGGGACAGACGATTGTGTTGTGCCACCGGTTCAAAGCCAGATGTTAAGTGATGCCTTGCGGGCTAAAGGAGGAAGTACTGAGCTTTATTTTGTTCCCCACGGAAACCATGGCATTACCACCTTGTTTCCTGCACGTGATACGATCCGGCAATTTTTTGACAGGCACATACTCAACCCGACTTTTTCATGCAAACTGATGATGGGCAGTCAGGCTCTGGATGACATCCCTGCTGTACTGATCTATCCAAATCCCTCGCAAGGAAAATTCAGAGTTCAGGTTCCGCACCTGAAAATGACAAGGCTGGAAGTATACAACACGCTCGGTACACTGGTGTATGCCCGAATCATTCAGGAGAATCAGGAAGAGGAAGAAATAGACCTTGAATGCCAGCCCAGGGGGATTTACTTTGTCAGGGTGCAGACAGAATCAGATGCGTTCAGCCGAAAAATAATACTGACTGATTAGATGGCGGACTTTTGCTTCAGACGTCCAATATAAAACAGCAACACGCAAATCATTCCTGCCACAAAGGGAAACCCGGCATAATTCTTTAGCTCGACATGCCTGAAGAATTCACAGCACATCCAATAGGCATTGGCCGATATCCAGAAACAGATAGCCAGATTAATGAAAAATTCTTCCTCCCTTCTTGTTCTCCAGGCCAGGTATAATGCAACCAGCATGGTTGGAAAAATCATTGTAATGCCAAGTACCCTCCATTCGAGCATCCAGCAGGTATCCTTCATAAGCCAAAGCGGGATGTGGATGTTTTCCCAGTGACGGATTTTAAAACGCATCCGCGAAGGTAAAAAAAGCTTGTTTCAGAACGGGATTCTTACCTGTTTATTATGATTTTGATGGTTTTATGGGTTTTTAACCTGTCCCGAAGACTTTTCTCAGTGCTTCTTTTTATCCAAATTTGGACTGCCTGATTATCAATGATGTATGATAAAGTTTGACTTTGAATAGGTTTCGCATGGATATGATTATTAATCAGTTAGTACATTATTTAGGAAGAAAAAAGAGGTTGTCTGCGTTCTATCTCCGCCTTCGTTTTTGTTAACGTAAAGATAATCCGGGCTTCTTCGCTTCTCCTGAAAGGCTGTGTACCTTTATAACACGATAATGATCCGAATAGATTTTCAGAATCAAATAAACTTGCGTTATGAACAAAGAATCAGCCACACCATCGCAATGGGAAAGATATCGTTCACTCATTGAAGAAACGAGCAAACTGGAATATGAAATCATCGGCATTCTTTCTGCTGCATTGTGCCGTCGTGAAGGTGATGGGCAGCCGGATGCATCCGAAAGTAATCTGATCCGCTTGTTGAAAGAGCAACTCCAGTCGAAATTTTCAGAATTAAACGCCCTTCAGAAAGAAGTGGTACCCATCATTGAAGCGGAACGCGTGCATCGTTTGCAGACTTTCGTGGGAAGATAAAATCATTTTGTCTGTGTTTATTGGTTGGAAGCCATCGGTATGAAAATGCCGGTGGCTTTTTATTTCACGGCGAAAGGAGACGGGCAGCCATTGCAAGCAAAGCGATAAAAGACTCAATCTATGGATGCGAGGGTATGAAAAAACAAGAGCGGGCTTCTGCCCGCTCTTGTTTCATTCATTTTTATATTTAGTTCTTAATGATCTTCTGCGTGAGCACCTGTTTGTCGCTTTGGATACGGATGAAATAAATTCCGTTGACAAAGTCAGTCATATTCAGGGATAATACATTGCTGCCCGATCCAAGTTTATTATTCTGAGCATACACCTCTTTCCCGGTCATGTCATACATCACAACCTGAACAGGAAGCCCGGAAACGGACTCGATGCGGATATTCACAATCCCGTTGGAAGGGTTCGGATATACTTCAAAAGAAGCCGGCAAAGCCTTTTCTTCGATACCGGTAGCAGTCGCATAGCAAACAGCTCCCCTAAGAACCTGTCCCCTTGTTTCACCGTTCGGGTTGGCAGCTGTATGAATGTTCATGTATACGCTGTCGTGCATCATGGACATGGAATTGCCCATTGTAAACGGACTGGCATCGGTGCTCTTGAGGTATCCCGAGCCTGAAGCTGTTGAGCCGGTAAGCGAAGATAAAGCTGTAAGGTCATAGATAACACCACCTGACATTCCCATGGCACCTTTGTGGAAGTGAACGCCGTTTGCTGTTCCGGTTAATCCGCTACATACATACATGAAGTGTGCATTGGTCTGGTTGCGGTCAACCGATACAATTCCGCTTCCTTTCGCTGTGTTGGTTAATGAAGGGGTTTCCTGCATGCCATCCATTGACATCACATATCCTTCACGGGCAAGACGGTAAACCTGTCCGCGTATTTCACCGTTTGCATTGGCAGCAGTGTGAATGTTGACATAGATACCACCGGTCATGAGGTTGGACCAAAAAGCTGTAGTAAGACTAGCGCCGGTGATGGTTCCCATCGACATATTTCCATTGATTCCGGAGCTCAGGTCAAGGACAACTCCGCCGGCCACACCCATATTGCCGGTATGAAGGTGAATGCCATTCATTTGTCC
>DASYGQ010000371.1:0-14024 GCA_035999585.1 Bacteroidia bacterium
CCTTTAGATGAAAGAAAGGTATTGACACCAATGATCGGATATACTCCATTGTGTTTGAGCGTTTCATAATACAAGCTTTCTTCCTGGATCTTACCGCGCTGGTACATCGTTTCCATAGCTCCCAGCACACCTCCCCGTTCACTGATGCGTTCGAATTCCGCAAGGACTGCTTCTTCAACCAGATCAGTCAGCTCTTCAATAATGAATGAACCCTGCAACGGATTTTCGTTTTTAGCAAGACCAAGCTCGCGGTTTATAATGAGCTGAATGGCCATTGCTCTGCGCACCGATTCTTCTGTTGGTGTGGTAATGGCTTCATCATAAGCATTTGTATGCAGCGAATTACAGTTGTCATAAATAGCATACAAAGCCTGAAGTGTTGTACGTATATCGTTGAAATCGATTTCCTGTGCGTGCAATGAACGGCCCGAAGTCTGAATATGGTATTTCAGCATCTGCGAACGCTCATTGGCATTGTACTTAAGCTTCATTGCCTTTGCCCAGATACGGCGCGCAACTCTGCCAATGACTGCATATTCGGGATCAATACCATTGGAAAAGAAAAACGAAAGATTGGGAGCAAACTTATTGATGTCCATGCCCCGGCTTACATAATACTCCACAAAAGTAAACCCGTTAGCCAGCGTAAAGGCCAGCTGGGTAATGGGGTTTGCTCCTGCTTCTGCAATGTGGTACCCACTGATAGAGACAGAATAAAAATTCCGCACTCCATGATCGGTAAAATACTGCTGCACATCACCCATCAGGCGAAGCGCAAATTCAGTTGAAAATATACAAGTGTTCTGAGCCTGATCCTCTTTCAGGATATCAGCCTGAACGGTACCGCGCACGGCGGTAAGGGTATCGGCTTTGATCCTGGCATATACATCCGGCGGAAGCACCTGATCTCCTGTCACACCCAGCAGAAATAAGCCAAGCCCGTCATTGCCTTCGGGCAACTCACCCTGATAGGCAGGCCTCTTCACGTTTTTCTTTTTATAGATTGCCTCAATCTTCAAGCTCACCTCTTTTTCAAGCCCGTTCTTTTTGATGTACAGCTCACATTGCTGATCAATGGCTGCATTCATGAAGAATGCAGTCAGCATGGCAGCGGGTCCGTTGATCGTCATACTCACCGAGGTTTTCGGATCTGCCAGATTAAAACCGGAATATAATTTCTTGGCATCGTCGAGGCAGCAGATGGAGACCCCGGAATTACCTATTTTCCCATAGATATCCGGACGATGCTCCGGATCCCTTCCATAAAGTGTAACACTGTCGAAGGCTGTCGACAAACGGTGGGCAGGCATATTCAGTGAAACATAGTGAAACCGGCGATTGGTCCTTTCAGGGCCACCTTCTCCGGCAAACATCCGCGTTGGATCCTCTCCCTCGCGTTTGAAAGGAAATACGCCGGCCGTGAAGGGAAATTCCCCGGGCACATTTTCCTGAAGGTTCCATTGCAGCAGATCACCCCAGGCTTCGTAGCGGGGTGTAACCACTTTGGGTATCTGCAACCGGGAGAGTGATTCATAATGTGTCGCTATCCTGATTTCCTTGTCACGCACCTTGAAAACAAAAAATTCATTTTTATATCCCTGTACTTTTTCTTTCCAGGTCTCCAGTATCTTTTTGTTTCTTCCGTCGAGATTCAGTTCCACCTGAGCATACAATTCTTCCAGCCCCTTGATGAGCCTGTCTTTGTCATCAGGCCCGTTTTCTTTCAGTGCCTCAATTGAATTGCGGATAGAATACAATTGCTGTGCAACCTTTTTCTGAGCAATCACCCAGCTGTCATACTTTCGGTTATTTTCTGCAATCTCAGCCAGATAACGGGTTCGCTGAGGCGGGATGATATATATCTTCTCGCTCATCTCGTCGCTGACGGCTTTGGTGGAAACAAGCTTCACGCCTGTTTTCTCCACAATTTTATCCATCACCGCTTTGTAAAGCCTGTTCATGCCAGGGTCATTGAACTGCGAGGCAATGGTGCCGAAGACAGGGAGTTTTTCATCGTCGGTGTCCCACAACTGGTGGTTACGCTTGTATTGTTTCTTGACATCACGTATCGCATCAAGAGCACCGCGTTTGTCAAATTTGTTGAGTGCGATGATATCTGCAAAATCAAGCATGTCAATTTTCTCGAGCTGTGATGCGGCTCCATATTCGGGAGTCATGACATACAATGACACGTTACTGTGTTCAATGATCTCGGTATCGCTTTGTCCGATACCCGACGTCTCCAGTATCACCAGGTCAAAATGGGCAGCGCGAACGATATTCACAGCCTCCTGCACATATTTGGACAAGGCCAGGTTACTCTGCCGGGTAGCCATCGAGCGCATGTAAACCCGTTCGTTGTGAATGGCATTCATTCTTATACGGTCGCCGAGCAAAGCACCACCCGTTTTTCGTTTGGAAGGGTCAACCGAAATAATAGCGATGGTCTTGTCTTTGAAATCAAGCAGAAAGCGACGCACGAGTTCATCTACCAGAGATGACTTCCCGGAACCGCCGGTTCCGGTGATACCAAGAATCGGCGTTTTGGACGCTGCGGCCATTTTACGTATTTCTTCCAGCACAGGCCGTGATTCATCGGGAAAATTCTCCGCTGCAGAAATCAGACGAGCCACGGCCTTATCATTAATGGATTTGCCGTTTTTGGTGCCGAAGTGCTTCAATTCGCCATTCAGGTTGCTGCCCGTTGCGAAATCACATTTGCTGAGCATATCGTTGATCATACCCTGAAGGCCCATGGCACGTCCGTCATCAGGGGCATAGATGCGGGCAATGCCGTAGCGTTGCAATTCATCTATTTCGGAAGGAAGAATGGTTCCACCGCCACCACCGAAAATACGAATGTGGCTGCAGTCACGTTCCTTTAACAAATCATACATGTACTTGAAAAATTCAGTATGGCCACCCTGATAAGAAGTGATGGCAATGGCGTTTGCATCTTCCTGAATGGCACAATCAACAATTTCCTGAACGCTGCGGTCGTGTCCGAGGTGAATGACCTCCGCCCCGCTCGCCTGGATAATACGGCGCATAATATTGATGGCAGCATCATGCCCGTCAAATAAAGAAGCGGCTGTAACAATCCGGATTTTATATTTGGAAGTATAGACTTCCGGCTTCGCGGCTGTGGGTTGACTCATAAGATGAATTCTTGAATTGTGGGAACCTGTTGTCCTGCAAATTTAAGGCTATAGAACCAATGTTCAAAGGAGTATTTTACTCGTTATTTCCTTGCTAATTGGCCATTAAACACCCCGTTTAACAAACACTTTCATGATTTTGAAGGCTGATTCGTCCTCTTCTGCCTGTGCAATATCTTATTAATTCCTGATTCAGGCACTATTATTCATTTAAAACCAGCAGCTACCTGCCTGATTTTAAAATCATTGCATGAATGATTTATCTTTCCCTTTGTAATCAGAGCCCGAGCGAATGGATAAGATGAATCAATATTTCAATTGATAAACAAGATCTCCGGTCTTACATTTCGAAAACGTAACCCAAAAACGAGGTTGCTTTCATTTAAAAGAATTCAAAATGAAAAAGAATAATTTGATTTCGAGGCCGGATGAAAAAATTCTGAACCATATATATTTTGTGCGGGGCGAAAAAGTAATTCTTGACAGAGATCTGGCATCGCTTTACGGGGTCGAAACGAAATACCTGAAAAGACAGGTAAACAGGAGCCGTGCGCGTTTTCCGAAAGACTTCATGTTCGAATTAACGAAAGCTGAGTTTGAAAATTGGAGGTGCCAATTTGGCACCTCCAATTCTTCGGATAAAATGGGCTTGAGGTACACTCCTTATGCATTTACTGAACAGGGCGTGGCTATGCTGTCAAGCGTTTTAAACAGTGAGAAAGCAATTTCTGTCAATATCCAGATCATTCGCATTTTTACAAAATTCAGGAAAATGTATGCCGATCACACCGGCCTTAAACTCGCTGTAAAAGAGCTTCGAAAAAAAACGAATGCCCACTCAGAAAAGATAGACTATGTGTTCAAATTACTGGATGAGCTTTTCAAGCAAAAGTCGAGTCAGGAAAATCGAAAACTGATTGGGTATAAATCACCCAAAAGCAAAGACTGAATTCACGGGGATCTATGGTTCAGAATTCAGGAAATGCCTATGCGCTTAATGAGCATCCGGATATAAAACCTGATATCGGAGTGGCATTGTTCCCTGAACTCTTTTTCAAACACATCATACTGCGAATCATATCTCCTGAACGACATAAAAAATGCGTTCTTGATTTGGATTGCATCCTGGGTATAATGTTGATACCCCTTTTTATGGTATAAAGGAAGCTTATCAAGACCTGCTATTGTTTCATAGATGAGTGCCATTTTTTTCTTTTCTTTCTCCATCAAAGGCTGATGATCTTGGAAGCTGCGGTAAAGGCTGTCGAGCTGATCGGCAGCATGAAGAATATATTCATTGTAAATTCTGCGGTCGGATTTGGAGTGAATATATTCCTGGTATTCCGCTGAGCCTATTCCGTATTTGTAAATCAGGAAGCGTTCTGCCCCTTTATCGCCAATAAAATTTGCCAGGTTTTCGTTGAAGTCGACTTTGTTCTTCAGATAAATTGTCCCGTGCGTAAGTTCATGAATAATCAGATCGGCAATATGTCCGGCATCGCGCCGAAGCATACCGGATAGAATGGGATCTTTGAACCATCCCAGAGTAGACCAGCCGCTAACTGGCCCATAATCGACATCATACCCTTCGGCAACGAGCTGATCGGCTTCTTTTTTCCCTTTTGCATAATCAAAAAAGCCTTTGTAGGAGACCGAGCCTAAGAATGGAAACCACCATTCCTTCGCTTTTAATTTAAAAGGCTCTGACGCCGTGATTGTCCATAGCGCCGGTTTGTTGTGCTGTTCGTAGATCGTGGAATAATTATCCGATGGTTTCAGGCCAAGGCTATCGGTTGCGAATTTTTTCACTTCCTGAATGAGTACCAGTTTTTGTTTCAGTGAGTCGGGAAAGGCAGGGTCTTTCATGACATCGGAAACCTGGCGCGTATTCATCACAATGTTCAGCTGACCTTTTCCCTGGGCAAGGCCATATAATACAAGCTGATTACCTGCACAAAGGAAAAGAAACAACAAAAGCAAAAGCGCATCAGACAAAACAAAACGAATCAAACGAAACATAGCCAATTGAGAGTGAGTAAGTTTAAATTTAAAAAGCAGCACCATGCCACGATCTCAAATTGCTTTTATCAGTTCCATACTGGTATTCCATAACCGCTCAGCCATTGAAGAGTCATACCCAATCTTTTGCTTTTCATTCGGCCTACCCGGTTTCGGAAGAAAATAACCGGAGAAAGCCACTGCAGGATCACTTGCCAGATAAACAATGTTTGATGCAGCCGCTTCCGGTGATTTGCCAATAAGGTTACCCATGATGCGTAAGAAGAAATTAGTGTTGCGCAGAATATCGGTCCGGGCAATACCTACATGCAGGATATTCATGACGGTCTCGTTAGAAGGATTCCTGCGGGCGTATTCCTGAACGAACAGGTGATTGGCAAACATTTCCTGGCCAAGCGCCCGCATCATGCTGAAATTGTTTTTAAGGGCAAGGTCGTCAAAGAAAATTTGTGCGTTTTTCATCACAGGGGCTCCTACATGAACGATATGGGCTTTACCATTTTTCAGTTCCTGCTTCAACAGTTCAGTGAGTGTAAAACGGCTCAAATACTGAATCGCAAATCCGGCTTCCATTCCATCGGCTGTTATCACATGCCTGGGAAGTATGACTCCGGTGGAGAGCACGAAAGCATGAATCTCGGTTGTCTTGGCCCGAATGGCAACTGCCAGTTCCTTCATGCCTTTGAGTACTGAAATATCGGCAGCAATAAATTCAACGTTTCCGTTACCTGATCTGCTCCTGATTTCTTCTGCAGCAATCTTTGTTTTCTCCGGATTTTTTCCGTGAATAATAACTCTGTAACCGACAGAAGCAAGTGCGATGGCCGTAGCTTTGCCCATGCCGCTGTTTCCTCCTAGTATAACCGCTGTTGTCATTTTAGTGTCTTGATTTCAATGATGTTTCCATAAATCATATAAAGCTACGCAGAATTTGCCCAAATGAGAGGTGTCACAGGCTGCAGTGAACCAATCCTTTTAATTATATTTAGGCCCCATAAACAGACTTTATATGTTCTTCCTTTTTTCAAAGATTCTGAATTTCCTGATCATGCCACTCACCTGGCTTTTTGTACTTCTCGTTTATGCTTGCCTGTGCAAGAATCCAGCCAGGCAGCGCAAGGCACTGATTACACTGCTTGTCAGCTTTTATATTTTCACGAACTCTTTTCTGGCCGGGGAAGTGATGCGCGCCTGGGAAGTGCCTGCAGTGGCAGAGGATGATCTGCCGGTGTATGACGCAGGGATTGTTCTGAGCGGAATGATGACTTACGATGTAGCATTGAAAAAATATCAGTTCATGCAGGCAACTGACAGGTTGTTACAAGC
Source organism: Bacteroidia bacterium (assembly GCA_035999585.1). Taxonomy (GTDB): domain Bacteria; phylum Bacteroidota; class Bacteroidia; order Palsa-965; family Palsa-965; genus Palsa-965. Next base: position 6,504 of record DASYGQ010000371.1, read on the forward strand.
GCTTGAGCTTTATAAAAAGGGGAAAATCAAAAAAATCGTATTCACAGGTGGCTCCGGCAGCCTGACGTTTACCTATATCAAGGAAGGCCGGCTGATCCGGAATTTTCTGCTGCGGCTGGGAATACCCGACAAGGATCTGATCATCGAATCAGAATCGAATAATACCCGTGAGAATGCAATGTTTACCAAGCCGATACTTGACAAAGAAATTCCGGGTGGAAAATTTCTGCTCATCACCTCCGCTTTTCACATGCGAAGGTCAATAGGATGTTTTGAAAAAGCAGGCATTCACGTAACTCCATACAGCACCGATCGCCGTAGCGGTCCCCGCAAATTTGTGCTGGATCACATGTTCATTCCCAATATGGATGCACTGGAGCAATGGGAAACCGTCATTCATGAAATGACAGGATATATTATTTACAAAATAGCTGGATACATTTAACTTGCGCTTGGTTTGCACGTATATAATTTGTATATTTGTACGTATATAATTTAAAAATCATGGATACCAAGCTAACCCTGAGTCTTGAAGAATCAGTGATCGAAAAAGCAAAGAAATACGCCAAAAGCCACGACACAAGCCTCTCTGAACTCTTTGAAAATTATCTTTTGTACATTACTTCCGAACCAAAGGAAGAAGAAAAAATCACGCCCCTTGTAAAAAGCCTTTCTGGGGTTATACGGCTTCCAAAAGATTTTGACCACAAGAAAAAGTATACCGAATATCTTTTAAATAAGTACAAATAATGGAAACTATCTTTGCTGATACAGATATTGCTCTTGATCTGTTGAATCACAGAACTCCATTTTACACTCATTCCGCTCATTTGTTTTCTGAAGCAGATAAAGGTAAAATAAAAATTGCTGTTTCCTCCTTGTCATTTTCCAACCTGAACTATCTTCTGTCACGGGAATATTCCCAAGATTATGCGCGAAAAATACTACTCAAATTCAAGACGCTGGTGAAAGTATTGGCTGTGACAGACAAGATAGTCGAGCTTGCACTGGTTTCTGAATTTAAAGACTTTGAAGATGGCTTACAATACTTTACTGCCATCGAAAATAACATCAAAGTTCTATTGACAAGAAACTTAAAGGATTACAAGGCGGCTGAAATAACAGTACTTACTGCAGAGCAATTTTTAAAAGGCAGGAAAAAAAAGTAATTGAATAACCTCACTTCTTTTTTTTCTCCGGTGCAGGCGATCCGATCAAATCTTCCGGCAAAAAACTGTCTCGCAGCATAAGATCCAGTTTTTCAATCTTCGCATGCACATCTCCCTTTTTATAAGAGATTCGAAATCCTCCCAGAGGAACAATCCCACCTTTCAGCAGTTTCATTTTTCCGGTTCCACAGGTATCACGCCCTCTGCGTTCAAAGGTCATCTCCTCTGTGACCACCTGCCCCTTAATTTCACGGCTCACTTTCTCAAGTGAAGCCCTTGAACTGTCGAATGTCGCTCTTCTGTCGAACAATACAGCAATACTGTCAGACACACCGTTTTTCAAATAACTGAGCAGATTTTTACCTGTTTGCTCACGGAGGTGAGGTATCTGCACCTGCAGCAAGGGAGGGTGTTCACGCATGCCGGCAATGGTCTTGAAAAAACCCGGACGGTCTTTCAGAATAACGCTCCAGAGTGAAACACATTTGACGAAGGATTGTTCGATAATGAGAGAATCGAGGGCATTATCCTGGCTTCGCATTGAAACCGAAGGGTTTTGGCGGCTCAGAAATAATTCGGCATTGCGATAGGCGGATGAATTGATATCGAGTTTGGCAAACAAAGCCAGAGCGATAGCATCGCCCCAGTCTTTACTTCCTTCCCCCGCATGTCTCCCCACGCAGGCACAAAAAGAGTCCTGAAGCGTTTTCAGTGAAAGAGAATCTTTCAGCAAGGCAATATCCTGCCCCCTTGCGCACTCCATGGAACAGAGAAATGCAACCACGAAAAAAAGACGTTTGATCACGCCGGTCATTTCAGGGCACCTAGTTGCTCTTCGATGGCTCGGATCTTGGCTTCGGCATCTTCTTTCTTTTTATTTTCATTGGCAAGGATTTCGGGCTTTGCATTTTGCACAAAACGCTCGTTAGCGAGTTTTTTCTGAACGGATTCGAGAAAGCCTTTATTATATTCAAGTTCCTTCACCAATCTTTCTTTCTCAGCTTCCGGATCCAGGTTCTGGGTAAGAGGAACAGCATATTCACTCTGCTTCACCATAAATGTGGTAGCATTGGCAGGCAGACTTGCGGCAGCTTCATAAGAATCAAGATTCGCAAGGCGCATCACAATATCCCTGAAAAGCAGATCCGAAGGGCTCAGACTGCCTTTGAAGCAAAGTGAAAGTTTTTCTTTTGGAGAAAGATTTTTTTGTTTGCGGATATTCCGGACATGTGTAATGACTTCAGAAGCTATCTCAAAATCAGCAAGCAGTTTCTGATCTACAGTTCCTCCTCTTGGCCATTCTGAAACAATGATGCAATCCTTTTCATCTCGTTCTGCAATCAGGTGCCATATTTCTTCTGTTATGAAAGGAGTGAAAGGATGTACCACCTTCAACAGTTTTTCAAGAAAAGAAATGGTCGCGTCATATGTCGGTTTGTCAACCGGCAATGCCTTTCCATCTACAAATTCCGGCTTGATCATCTCCAGGTACCAGGCACAGAAATCATCCCAGATAAGCTTATAGGTTGTCATCAGCACTTCGCTGATGCGGTATTTCGAATAGAGGTCGTTGATTTCAGCCAGTTGCTGATTGAAACGTGACTCAAACCATTGAATGGATGACCGGGAAGCCTGGCTTTGTGCAAGACCGGTATCCACTTCCCATCCTTTAACAAGACGAAAGGCGTTCCATATTTTATTGGAAAAATTCCGGCCCTGCTCACAATAGCTTTCATCAAAAGGCAAATCATTGCCTGCGGGAGAACAAAGCAGCATGCCAACCCGAACTCCATCAGCACCAAATTTTTCGATTAGCTCAATCGGGTCAGGTGAATTACCGAGCGATTTACTCATTTTTCTGCCTTGTTTATCACGAACGATACCTGTCAGATATACATTGGTAAAAGGTTTTTGTCCGCGGTATTCATAACCGGCAATAATCATACGGGCCACCCAGAAGAACAGGATTTCGGGTGCAGTAACCAGATCATTGGTCGGATAATAGTAATTGATATCGGCTCCCTTCGGATTTTTAAACCCATCGAACACACTGATAGGCCATAGCCATGAACTGAACCAGGTATCAAGCACATCCTCATCCTGACGGAGATTCTCCACCGGTAATGCCGGCTTCCCCTCTGCGGTACGTTTCGCATTGAGCTCCTTGAAACCGCTGATGGCTTCGGCTTGTGTTTTTGCCACAACGAAATCACCCTTCTCATTATACCAGGCCGGGATGCGTTGCCCCCACCAAAGCTGACGGGAAATACACCAGTCGTGTACATTCTCCATCCAATGCTTATATGTATTCTGAAATTTATCGGGGATCAGCCTGATTTCACCGTTAAGCACATTTTCAAGCGCCGGTTTCGACACCTTATCCATTTTCAGGAACCATTGCATGGAGAGCTTGGGCTCAATCACTGCATCGGTGCGCTCGGAATAGCCTACTTTGTTCTTTATGTCTTCGATTTTTACAACCTGCCCCAGTTCTTCAAGATCTTTGATGATTTTTTTTCGAACTGCAAAGCGGTCTTCACCCACATAAAACTGAGCAGCAGGGCTCATTTTTCCGTCAGCGGCAATGGTGTCAATAACTTCCAGCCCATGTTTCACGCCCAGATTATAGTCATTGATGTCGTGTGCCGGAGTTACTTTAAGTGCACCTGTTCCAAAGGTGAGATCAATATAGGTATCAAAAATGATGGGTACCACCCGGTTCACCATTGGAATGATGCAATGCTTGCCTTTGAGGTGTTTGTAACGCTCGTCATCCGGGTGTACGCAAACGGCGGTATCACCCAGAATTGTTTCCGGACGTGTGGTGGCAATCGTGATCCAGCTGCTATCGCCTTCGAGCGGCTTTCCTTTCTCATCTGCCAGCTTGTAGCGCACATAAAAAAGCCTGGAATTCAGCTCTTTATGATTTACTTCTTCATCAGATACCGCTGTCAAACCTACCGGGTCCCAGTTCACCATGCGTACGCCCCTGTAAATCTGCCCTTTCTGATGCAAATCAATAAACACATCGATGACAGCCTCACTCAGGTCATCTTCCATTGTAAAACGTGTACGGTCCCAATCACAGGATGCCCCAAGCTTTTCGAGTTGCTTGAGTATGATACCGCCATATTTTTCCTTCCATTCCCAGGCGTATTTCAGGAATTCCTCCCGGCTGAGATCCGATTTTTTAATGCCTTTTTCCTTCAGCATCGCTACGACCTTCGCTTCGGTGGCAATGGAGGCGTGATCGGTACCGGGCACCCAGCATGCATTTTTCCCCTGCAGGCGGGCACGGCGGATGAGCACATCCTGAATGGTGTTGTTGAGCATATGGCCCATGTGAAGCACTCCGGTTACGTTGGGTGGGGGTATAACAATGGTATAAGGCTCCCGCTTATCGGGAACTGATTTGAAAAACTTCTGTTTCAGCCAGTAGCTATACCACTTATCTTCAGTTGATTTCGGGTCGTATGTTTTAGGTATTTCCATTTTTTTTCTCTTACTTCGTTGCCTGTTTTACCGGAACGCGCAAATTTATTAAAAAACGCGGTAGATTTCTGCGAATGGCACGATTTTGGTATCATGAAAAATGAATGAAAACTAATCTTAATAAAAGGAACCCCATGAAAAAAGTAATGTTACCCCTGGCTTTCGCCCTTTTCACAGTTATCGGTATGTCAGCCCAAACAGCTCCGGCACCTGCAGCACCTGCAACTCCTGCTCCAAATCCAAACGGACCTACTTTCAAATTTGAAGAAGAGGAGTTTAATTTCGGCAAGCTTGAGCAAGGCAAATCAGTATCTCATGATTTCAAATTCAAGAACGTGGGTAAAGAACCGATGGTTATCAGCGATGCTACTGCCACTTGCGGTTGCACCAAGCCTTCTTTTGCCAAAGATCCGATCAAACCAGGAGGATCCGGCGTTATTTCCGTAACGTTTAACTCAACCGGTAAAATGGGTGCACAGGACAAAGCCATCACGATCACGTCCAATGCCAAAGAAGGACAAAAAGTAATTCACCTGAAAGGCGAAGTGGAACCAAAGCCAGCAGCTCCAGCAGCTCCTGCTACGCAACCCAATCAGCCTAAGTAATCGAAAAAGTCTGAATTTAGACAACAACAAAACCAATACAAATGAAAAAGGCAATTTTAACCCTCGGCACCCTTCTCTGCACCTTGTTTTTTGCAAGCGCACAAACAACTCCTGCAACCTTGCCTGCTACGCCTGCGGCTTCTGCTCCAGCGGCACCAACCAGCACCGCTGAAATCAAATTCGACAAACTCGAATTCGACTACGGCACCCTCAAACAGGGAGGCGATCCCAATGGCGAGTTCAGCTTTAAGAATACCGGCAAAGAGCCTCTGATCATCAGTAACTGCCAGGGGTCCTGCGGTTGCACAGTGCCCAGCTGGCCTAAAGAGCCTATCAAGCCAGGCGCCAGCGGAGTGATCAAGGTGCATTACGATACCAAGCGTGTCGGACCGATCAACAAAACCGTAACAGTGACATCGAATTCGAAGGACGGAGTGGTGACTCTGCACATCAAAGGCCTTATTGAGGCTGCACCTGCAGAAGAAACATTTCCCGGCACGAAATCAACCGGTGCCGCGCCCGTTGAAAAAGCCAATTAAATCTGAATAATTTCAAAAACACCCATTATATGCCTTGTATAATGGGTGTTTTTATACCTGCATACTGCATTTGATTTTCCTCCTTTCGAGAACCTAAAACATCTGAATATGAAAACGATCCTTCTCACTTCTGCTGTCTTCCTGTGCCTGATACTGAATGTAAAAGCTCAGGAAAGCGTAACCGAAAGCATTGACCCGAATGCTCCTGAACTATCATTCGACAACGAAACCATTGATTACGGCACTATTGACCAGGGGGCGGATGGAATCCGGACCTTCAAATTTAAGAACACCGGCAAATCACCTTTGATTATTTCGGAGGTAAAAGGACAATGCGGCTGCACCACTCTGCCCGATGGCTGGCCCAAAGAGCCCATACGCCCAGGGGCTTCAGGCACGATCAAAGTAAAATACGACACTCAAAGGATCGGAGCTTTTGACAAAAAAGTAACCATTACCTCAAACGCAAAGATTGCCAGTAAACAAGTGAGCATCAAAGGTCTGATCAAAGCACCGCCAGCAGCAGCGGGTGGCAAATAAACCCATGCAGACACGAAGCACACTCCGGCTTTGCAGCTTGATTTTCATTCTCTGTTCCTTCTGTCAGGATGGAGCCCAAATGAAATTCAACAGCACCAAACACAATTTTGGTTTTGTGCGACAGGGTGATGTGCTCGAGTATGACTATGAGTTTACAAATAACGGGCAACAGCCATTGCTCGTGAGTGATACCAAGACCGAATGCGCCTGCACAACAGCAGAAAAACCTGCCAAACCGGTATTGCCCGGAGAGAGCGGAAAGATTCATATGAGGTTCGACAGCAAAAGCGCCATTGACAGGCAGGAACGGACAATTATTGTAAGCTCCAATGCAAAGAACTCACCGGTAACACTCACCTTCAAATGCATCGTACTGAAAAAGAAATAAGACGAATTCCATCCAGCTATAAATGAAAGAAGCCGGCAGCAATTATGCTACCGGCTTCTTTCATGATGTCATCTGAATGTTTTACTTCTTGATCAGCTGGCCTGCACCGAGAATGGTTATCGGTGAAACGGTTGGAGGATTGCCTTTGTAGTAAAGACTGCCTGCTCCGGCAATGAATACAGCCAATGAATGAGAGGCATATACTTCTGCTGTATTGGCTCCGTTGAGCTTGGCGTCACAATCGGACGAGATCAGGCCATACGCCTGAATGTAAGAGAAACCACTGGTACGCAGATTAAAGCGTGGAGTGCTGCCTGTGAATTTATAAGGCCCTGCACCATTTGCATAGAAAACGAGGGAATCGGCTACCGTAAGATTCACATCACAAGTAGAAAAGCCATTCGACACCAATATGGTATGATGGAGATTCAGATTTGAGGGTGCCAGCAACTGAGTGCTGCCATTTGAAATAATTGTATCCACATCGTTGACATACACCGTGATTTCACCTGCGCCGGTAATATGAGCTGTGTGACCGATTGTGAACTTAACAATGACACCTGCTACTGCGGTATCCACACTATTAGCCGTACCGGGAAGCAAATGCACCTTCAGGTTACCGTCGATAATAAGTCCGCTGAATGAAGCTGTATTCGCAGTAGGATTGACAACAACAGTGACAGGTGGTGTTTTACGGCAGCTGGCAATAGCTACCAACACGACAAGCGCAACAAGACTTTGTTTCAGTGTTTTCATTTCTGGAGGATTTGATTATTGATTAAAATTGA
>DASYGQ010000377.1:0-6098 GCA_035999585.1 Bacteroidia bacterium
CGTTTTGATAAACAAGCGAAAAGATAACGATTACGATGGGAATGAAAACGATGAAGTAACGCAATAGTCCGTAATTGATAAACAGAAGAATAGCTATGATAAAAATACCAATATAACCTACCCCGGAGAATGAAAGAAAGTAAATACCAATAATCAGAATACTCTGAAGCTTGGTGTAGTAGTAATTCTGCTTGGTCAATATATTACAGACGGCCACAAACACTGCTGATGAAATAGTGATGGAAAAAAAGGATGGTTCCGAAAAAACGGAGTTAATCCGGATCCCGAAGTTTCCACCGGCTACTACACCCCATTTGTTGAGCAGCCAACCATAATCATACAACGCAGGGATTCTGATCTGAAACCCAATGAATTGAATATAACCAATGATGCAAACAATATAAACGCCACGCAGGTAGTACTGAAACAGTTTTTCAATGTCATAACCTGATTCAACAATGACCACATAGTAAAAAATATAGGAAAAGAAGGTGCCGAGAAATATTTTGAAAAAATAAGCGGATGTATTGGTCCCCAGGAAAATATGAAGAAGGCCATTCGCGAAAAGAAAAAGGAAAAACAACAGAACAAGAGAGATATTCTTCAGGCTGTGGCGCATCAGGAGGCCAGGCAGCAACATTAAATAAATGAAGTAACCAAGATAAAATTCGAAGGGCGTCGTAAAAAGGGTAACGGAGTTGACGAAAATCGTAAAGTAAACCAGAAAGATAATTAACTTACTATACTTTCCTTCAAACATAGCTGAGACTTTCTTCTAATTTAAGGCAATACATCCTGTTTTCCAGCCAGAGCGAAATGCATGATTCTACACTTTGAAAAGCAGGTTAACAGACTGTAATCACTCTATCCGGTGGATATAAGCAAAGTTAAAATTTAATTTGACACTCTGAGGTTTCGAAAATGGCTGCCAGAGCCATTACCAATGATAAAAGCCAGGATTTCAGATAACTCAGGATCACATTCCGGCAATCAGTTGAGGAATCAATTTTTCCCAAAGAAACTCAGTTTCGACCTTCCTCAATGATTCTTTCTTCTTCATCAAAAGCTCTTCATCTGGTATATCAAGCGCAGAAACCATTGCTTCCCGGAGGGCTTGCTCGGATCCGGGAGCTATGAGCCAGCCATTGCTTGCATCCACCATTGCCGAAACAGCGCCAACATCAGTGGCAATGACGGAGAGTCCACTTGCCATGGCTTCCATGATAACATTAGGCATCCCTTCTGAATGGCTTGGGCAAACGAGTATGTCGGATTTTCGAAGCAAGTCCATCATAGTACCCGTTTCTTGTATGCTACCTGCATAAGAAACCCCCGAAAGCCGAAGTTGTCTCATCTCGGGTATGGGTCCCGCAAAAACAAATTCAAACGACATGCCCTTCAAGCTTTTTAAAACAGCATTCAGTTCCTCGATGCCTTTACGGCGTTCGTATCTTCCAACAAAAATAAAGCGGCGGACCGGGTTTGGGCCTGATGCCTTCTCCGCAAGCCAAGCCCTATCTATTCCTGTCGGGAGTTCCTTTATTCTGGAACGGAGTACTCCGTTCTCAAGAAGCAGTTCCGTAATTTTACCACCGTAAGAATAAACATGATCGGTATGGGAGAGCATAAACCGAACGGGGGAACGAAGGAGAACCTGCTCCAGACTGGAACGAAAGGATGCAGCTGGTTGAAACATCTCATATCCATGCAGATTGATCCCCACAGGCGGTAAAGACTTTCCCTTTCTTTTTGCATCGAGCATCTTCCATGCAGAGAAGCCTTTGGCATATATATAATCCACAGGGCCATTCTCAAGAAATGCTTCATACACTTTTTGTGAATAGATAAAAGACGAGCGGATATAATGCCCAGGCAAATTTCCGTTTTTCGGAAACGGGATCACAAAAGAGCGTATGTGTTTTTTCTCCTCTTCTGAAAACAATTCCAGGAGCGAAATATCTTTATCGCTTTGATTGAAATGATACAAATCAACCTCAACTCCGGCCTGAGCCAGGTAACGGGCAAGGTAGAAAGAATGCTTTTGCATCCCGCCAATCACATAAGGGAATATGCCATCCGTCAACAGAGCTACTTTCATACGGTCAGTTTAAGATAGGATTCCCTGTATGCCGACTTCGAAAACCAGGAACGCGCAAGTTTATTGTTATATTCTTTTTCAACGCGTGCAGGGACAGAAAGCGAAAAATCGACTTGACGATCTGCAAGAACGGAACCGCAATCATGAAGTTTTACAAATTCAGAATAATCGCCTATTTGGGAAGAAATGAGTATCCGAAGCCCGCAGCTTAGATATTCTGCAAATTTGACAGGTGAAGAAACCGCATTCGTGACAGAATGCTCACGAATGATGAGTCCATAATCACAGGCAGTCAGAAGCGCCCTTACTTCCTTTGGTTTCACCCATCGTTGGACGAGTCGACCGGAAAAAGTCGCGTTCTGCCTCAATTCTTCCGGCAATTGTTTTGCCAGGAACAATATTTTAATCTTATCATTCCTCTGCATCAACTCACATAAAAATTCGTTGACCATTCCAAACGATTGCCAACCGGCCGAAGATCCGGAATATACCAGAACTACATCGGATGGGCCGAAACCTAATGCGCTTCTCGCTTCTCCTGAAACTTTTTCAGAAGGAAGTTCTCTAAGGAAATCAGAGGCAAGAGTACAGGGAATCACAACGTGATTCTGGCCCGAATATCCATAAGTTGACTTCCAGTAGTTAACCAGCGCCGATGAGACAGCAAGCCTGAAATCTGATTTCTCAAGCACCTCTTTTTCGAGACCCCGTATTTCTTTCTTCAAAGCAGCATTCTCCACTACTTCGTATTCATTAAGTTCGGCTGCATACGCACCCCGCGCATCGAAACAAACACAGTTGGTAAGACTGATACTTCGCATTGCCAAAGCCAGTCGGGTAGCATAGGGCCCTCGGGCTATTATTTTGAATGGACGCAGGAAGAGAACAATGAAAAAAAGAGTCAGGGCATTGAACCTCCACAAACGGAGTTTGGGGATCATCGGAATAACAATCGCATCAGGAAATTCTGCCTTGATAGCAGAACGGTCTGCGCCAAAAGAGCGAATTGAAATGAAGGCAAGAAGACGGATACGAATATTGAACTCAGAGCTCAGATAACGACAGACATCGGTGACCTGGCTGAAATAGATACCGGAAGGAGCGTCGTTAAATGTAATATAGACCATGCCTGTACTCTGTTCGTTGGCTGTTACTAATTTCAAAGAGCCTGCTGGAAACTCAATTGTTCAAACGTATTTTCTTGAGGTAGGCACTTGTAGAAAGTCCATGACTCCTGTCGGTATAATAAATGGCAATCGGAAGATCCGAGCCTGTGATAGGCTTTCCTTTATAATCATCTCCAAGAAACCGGATATCAATCTTCTTGTCAACGAGAATTTTGTATAGCTCCTCTTCGGAGGAATAACTCAGTACTTCATCTACATATTTGCAGGAGGAAAGAATAAGCATTCTTTCGCGGAGGCTGTATATAGGTTTGTTTTTCCCTGGATTGATTTTGCTATCGAAATTTTCGGCTGTATTGACAGCAACAATAAGGTAATCGCAATTCGCTCTGCATTCCTGAAGCATCAGGACATGCCCGGCATGAAAAAGATCAAATACTCCACAGGCAAAACCGGTTTTCATCTCTCAGACGGTTAAAGTTCCGGTAATAATATCAAGCACCATGTGCAGTATCACCTGATGAAAGCATTCTACTATTCCATAATTACTGACAGGCAGCTGAAAATTAACCAACCCCATTTTACTCAATGAATTTTCGGGTTTGAAACCACTCAATGTGACCACATTTTTGTTAACCGAATTCACATAAGCAACCGCATTGCGGATATTAGGTGATTCTCCGGAACTGCTTATCGCAATCAAAAGGTCTGTATCTGTGAAATGAAGCTTCAGCCATTCTTCCATGGCCTTATCATAACCATAATCATTGGCATAGCAAGTGATGAGAGCTGGATCAGAAAAGGTGAAAGTAGGAACACGGCCCATTTTCCCATAGTCCTCCATCATGTGCGAACAGATGGAATTGGAGCCTCCATTCCCGATAAAAAAGATTCGCTTGCTTTTTCTTACGACATCCACTGTTTCTGAAATCTGCTGACGAATCAGATCGGATTCAAAAAAGGATGAAAAATATTTATTGTAAGAATCGATCTGCATAGTCGGTAAGGCTTTTTTGGGTTACGGATCGCTCATTGCAGAGCCATGTTGTGCTAAGGCTTGCTGCAAGAGAAGGTATACTTAGGTCATTGACATTATTCTCCACAGCAGAAAGCAAACAGGCAAACGAGAAAAAAGTATCACCAGCGCCAATCGTATCCACAATAGTACTTGGATATGCCGGATGACGGATGACGCGTTTCCCATCAGAATATACGGAACCCTTTCCTCCCAATGTCAGAAACAGATCATGGGCATTTATTTCGTAATTGAATAGCTCCAGAATGTCAGAGTCACTGTCATTAATATTCCTGTTCATCTGCAGGCTGCCTTCCCGGAGATCAAGGCTTACACTTTTTTTCCTGTACTTCTTCCATTTGGAAATCCGGTTAAACCCGAAATTATTGGAATTGGTCTGGCAGTTCAGGTGAAAACCGTCTGTAATTTTCAATCGATCACAGAATCCGTGACCGAAATCAGCTACTATGCAAACATCATAATCCCGTGTGTCCACGATAATTTCTTTAAACCCGGATGAGTCAAATTTATTTATTTCAACATGCTTCTTGCTGTCAAAGTTATCGACATAACGTGTCTTTACAATTTCTGAGCCCGTATTCGTAATCAGCTCGACAGATTTTACAAAATCCTTCAGGTGATTGGCAATGGCCGCCGTACCACCTTGCTGCACTTCTTTCTGCCCACCGGCCAGTTTGTAGACCGGACAAGCAGATTTGATGGAATGCCCTTCGTAAATCACTTTCACGAACTCATCTACAATAGTTTCTCCGATCACCGCGACGCGGAGGCCTTCCGTTTTCTGAATAAAAGCTTCAACTTTTTTACTTAGCATAGACCTAATCGGCTTTTGATTGAGCAAGCGCTAAATTAGCAAAAATACCTCATTCGGGATCCCGAAATATGCCATCAGGGCTTCCGGCCGGGAGTTCTCAGTCCGCCTGCAATCAGCTCCACAATACGTTCCGACGCTCTGCCATCCCATAACGGGGGCACTATTCCCTTCTTGAACAATCCCGCCTCAATAGCCCCAATCCTCAATCCAATCGCGTTCAGATCAAAAGGTACCAATTCATTGGTGCCAAGAGTGACTGTGACAGGTCTCTCCGTGTTCGGACGCAGCGTAAGGCAAGGTACCCGAAGAAAGGTGGATTCTTCCTGAATCCCCCCACTGTCAGTGAGTATATATCGGCATCCTGCTACAAGTTTCTGAAAGGCAAAATAGTCAAGCGGCTCAGAAAGAATCAGGTTTTTGTTTCTGACAAATGCATCCTCCATACCAAACTGGCGGATATTTTTTAGCGTTCTGGGATGAATAGGAAAAACCAATTTGTGCCTGCGGGAGATCAACTCGACAAGTCCCAACAATTTTTCAAGTCCTTCAGCCGAATCTACTGTTGCAGGCCGATGCATTGTCATAAGAACGTAGGTATCCTTCTCAATATCCAGTCTCTGCAATATATCCGACTTATGGATCTGGTCTTTAAAAGCAACCAGCGTATCAATCATGGTATTACCTACAAAAAAAAGCCTTTTTTCATTTACCCCTTCATTCAGCAGGGAATCATATCCGCTTTGTTCGGTTACAAAAAAGTAATCGCTCAAAGAATCAGTCAGAACCCGGTTGAACTCTTCGGGCATGGTTCGGTCATAGCTGCGCAACCCACTTTCGAGATGAGCAAGAGGTATATCCATTTTATTGGCGGTCAGCGCTGCCGCAAAGGTAGAGTTCACATCTCCGACAACCATGACAAGATCAGGCTTGTATTGAAGAATCGCCTTTTCAAGACCGAGCATAATATGGGCCATCTGAAAAACTGCAGAACCGGGAGGTGTATTGAGAAAATAATCCGGGATCAGG
>DASYGQ010000060.1:0-17038 GCA_035999585.1 Bacteroidia bacterium
ACCGGCTTCAACATAAATAAGGTCCTTTTTACTTGTTGTACTATGATTTACAGTGCCTCCATTGATGAATAACTCACCATTCAATGTAGTCTGTCCGCTTTTCGACAAAGTCGTTGTAGTACTGGCATCCGATTCAAGCACGACATTATAGGGGATCGTAAGGGCTGCAGCCCCCGCACCATTGTGCATATTGGTAAGTGCGGTTCCACCAGCTGCGCCGTTATTGATTTTTAAAGTTCCTGTCGTCAGTGTAAAGTTAAAAACTGCAGCAGTATTAATACCCGTGATAAAGGCGTCCGATTGAATATCTACGACAGTGGCCTTTGTGGATTTGTTAATTCCAATATCACTGATTGTGAAAGTTCCGCCGGTACTGGTAACAGTAACGTTTCCTGCTCCGGTAAATACCAGGTCAAGATTTCTGGCAGCTGTTGCAAAGAGAGAAAAAGAGCCCGCCGACTGAGAAAGGCTTCCGGTGAGGTTAATAGTTCCTGTTCCATTGGTCAGGTTTGTCCTGGAAACAGTACCACTGTTTACAATATTTCCTGTCACATTCACAATCCCTGCATAACCGGCCGGAAATGTAAGTGAGCCAATAATCGTCAGCGTTCCGGTGATATTGAATGTCAAACCGCTACTTACGGCAAATGTGAGTATTGCACCGGCATTGATTGTAATATTATGGCAGGTTGGGGTGGCAGCGGCATCTATGGTCAGAGTGCCGGATGAAACAATAATATCATCTGCGGCCAAAGGCTGAGCTGGTGCCGAAGCTCCACCGGGGCAGCCAACACCAACCTTAAAAGTAGCAGGGGTGCTCCAGTTGCCACTTGCGCATACCACATAACTGGCACACCTGCCTTTTTCAAGCGGAAGAACCAGCAACAAAATAAAACCCAGCAAAGATAAGCTGTACTTTTTTTTCATTTAATTAATTCATTGCTTCTGAGCCTGATCAAAATAAATTACATCCTTTCGCCGATTTTATTAGTCAACAAAAAGAGATATTATCCAACAGATGTAAGATCTGTAACGAAATTTCAGATAAAATGTTTCGATCAAATTTTTTTCCTTTCCTTATTTTCCAGCTTCAAAAAATTGAATTCCAGCAACTTACAGCCCAAATAGGCCCTCAAAGTGAGATTTTGGTTAATTATTTTTAGGTCTGGGGTATCGAAAAACAGAGGCTTTTGAGTATAAAATTACGAAATAATCTCAAATTCCTGCAAAAATCTCATCAACAAGAGGAGTTTGTCGCTATTTGGCTAATGACACTCGATTCAAGAAGCATTAAACGATGGTTCATTTTATCGGCATTGAGGAACTATTCCTGGTAGAATTCATTACCATAATTTGGCAAACACGCTTTGGCGGAAACACTATCTTTGCCGCAATGAAAAACCTTTTTGGCGTTCTCAAGTATGTGAACGGGTATTGGCGCTATGGGATCTGGAACATTGTGTTCAATATTCTTTCGGTTGTCTTTTCCCTCTTCTCCCTCACCCTGATCATGCCTTTTCTGAATCTGCTGTTCCAGCCCGATTCCGACCTGGCCAAAATACTGGCCAAAGGCCCGCCTTCTTTTCATTTTTCCGTAACTGCCGCAACAGATTATTTCTATTATCACCTGACGACTATCATTACCAGTCAGGGGCGCATTGAAGCCCTGGTGTTGCTTTGCATTGTAACAGTGATTCTCATTACACTCAAAAACCTGACCCGTTACCTGGCCATGTTTTTCCTCGCTCCTATCCGCAACGGCGTGGTCAAGGATTTAAGAAATTCGATTTTTCGTAAATCACTGGAACTGCCGCTTTCTTATTATTCCGATGAACGCAAAGGAGACATCATGTCGCGCGTGACCATGGACGTTCAGGAAGTGGAATGGTCGGTTATGAGTTCGCTCGAAATGATTTTCAGAGAGCCCATCAACATCATCCTTTTCCTGATCGCCCTTGTTATGCTGAGCCCTCAGCTGACCCTTTTTGTATTTGTCCTGCTCCCCGTGGCCGGTGGAGTCATTGCTTTGGTAGGTAAAAGTCTGCGGCGCACCTCCACCCAGGCCAAAGGAATGCTGGGCACCCTCTTTTCCATCATGGAAGAAACACTGGGTGGCCTGCGCATCATCAAAGGTTTTAATGCCGAAGCAACCATCGATACCAAATTCAGGAAAGAGAATCAGGATTATACCAAACTGATGATCAAAACCTACCGAAAGGTGGATCTCTCCTCTCCCCTGAGTGAGGTTCTGGGCGTCACTGCGCTGATGATTGTGATCTATTTCGGAGGCAAACTGGTGCTGGGTCCCGGGCAATTGCTGAAGCCGGCCGAGCTGATCGGGTATGTCGCCATTTTCTCCCAGATCATTTCTCCGGCCAAAGCCCTCACTACCACTTATTATAATGTACAGAAAGGTCTTGCATCGATCGAACGCATTGATAAGATCCTGAAAGCCGAAAATACCATTCGTGAAAAAAGTCCCGCTGTTCCATTGCCCGCTTTTACAAAGGAGGTGGAATACCGCAATGTTTCTTTTGCTTACCGGAAAGGCGATGAAGGCTATGTGCTGAACAATATAAACCTGAAAATAGCCAAAGGGAAAACCATTGCGCTCGTGGGCCAGAGCGGTTCGGGCAAAACAACGCTGGCGGATATGCTTCCCCGTTTCTACGATACCGACAAAGGTGCGGTACTCATCGACGGTGTGGATATCAGGGATGCGAAGCTTTCAGAAGTAAGAGCCCTGATGGGCATTGTGACCCAGGAGTCGATCCTGTTCAACGACACCCTTTTCAACAACATTGCCTTTGGCACACCTGGCGCCACCCTCGACGATGTTATCGCTGCCTCCAAAATTGCCAATGCCCATGAGTTCATTGCCGGCATGGAAGAGCAATACCAGACCAATATAGGCGACCGCGGAGGCAAGTTGAGCGGAGGCCAGCGCCAGCGCATCAGCATTGCCCGTGCCGTACTTAAAAACCCTCCCATACTCATATTGGATGAGGCCACTTCAGCCCTCGATACCGAATCGGAAAGGCTGGTGCAGGATGCCCTCAACAAGCTCATGCAAAACCGCACTTCCGTGGTGATTGCCCACCGCCTTTCCACCATTCAGCATGCCGACGAGATCATTGTCATGCAAAAAGGAGAGATTGCGGAACGCGGCCGCCATGCCGAATTGCTTGAAAAAGGAGGTGTTTACCGGAAACTTTACGATCTGCAGAGTTTTGCCTGAAATTGTCCAGAGGTCCCCATTCTCATTCGATTTTAATGACCCTATTTCGCTGATTGCCGCTTTTCCACTATATTTGATCAAACAAAAAAATTTAGCTATGAAAAAATCTATACTTACTCTTGCTGCGCTAGGGGTTGCCTGCATGATTCAGGCTCAAACACCTGCTCAGCCACCCAATGCAGGGATGGAAACATGGGGCAGCGCTCTTAATGAGCCAAAAGAGCCAACCGGATGGGTATCAGAAAATGCCCTTGCATCGCCTGTACTGACTTTTCCGAATCCGAATCCGAATCCAACATCAGTTACTCAGGACAATACTGCTCCTGCTCCTTTTGCAGGACTTTATTCTGCAAAAATCACAACCGTTGTGGTGACTACCAATCCCGGTTATCCAACCATTCCCGATACCGTTGGCTATCTTATACTTGGTTCGGTGAAAACTTCTCCTCCTTACCTGATTCCGGGTGCACCTTATACATCCAAACCTCTCACATTCACTTTTGAATCGATGTATACACCTGTGGGAGGTGATGCAGCAGGTGTTTCCGTACAACTTTCAAAATGGGATGCCACCACAACGCCACCAAGCCGCATTGTCATTGCAACCGCTGTTTCGGTTATTGCTCCAAGCTCCGTATTCACGCTGAACAGCCTGAACCTGACTTATCTCAATCAGACAGCAGTGCCAGACACCCTGCAGCTTTCTTTCTCTTCGAGCGCCACACGCAGCGGTGCACGCCCGGGAAGTGAACTTGTGCTTGACGGATTAGCTTTCACCGGTATCAACGGCATTCAGGAATACAAGAATGCTGTGAGCTTCAATGCTTACCCGAATCCTGCCAGTTCAGAAATCAACCTGGTGACAAGTTCAAAAGAGGTATCACTTGTGAATGTATATGATATCACAGGCCGTGAGCTCGAAGCGCTGAAGATTACTTCGGACCATACCGTTCTGAACACCGCTTCTTATACCACCGGTATTTATTTCTACAGCGCAACAAACAGCAAAGGAGAAATTCTGGCACGCGGCAAATTCAATGTTGTTAAATAATTCATAGCAATACATATTTCTTTTATGAAACAAAAGAGCCTTTCTTCCGAAAGGCTCTTTTGTTTTGATTTCATCCGCCTTTTTCTCTCCCCGTATTCTTTTTTCCAGCTAAGATCAAAGCTGCTCATTTCCATGATTTTGATTTTTTCGCCGGGCCTCTCCTGTTCCCGCATCCGACGTTTCTTTTAGCACATTTGTCGTGCCCTGAATCCCTTTAAAAGCCTTATTCACACAAAACCCTCTCTTTCCTTCATTAACCTAATATATTACATATCAACACCTTATAGACAAAGAATACATTAAAAAGCATTCGATCGGCCTCTCCGGTTTTATCACATAAAGTACTGAAATTCTTACATCGGCAAGCTTTGGAGTGAGATGGCGAGAATTGATTTTCAAAAGGGTCATAATCTTGTACCAGAGAAACCCAACAACCCAATACCAACAACTACGGTCATGAAAACCAAACTACTCACAGCCATCCTGCTCATCGCAAGTTTAAGCAGTAAAAGTCAGGTAACTGCCTTTCAGAAATTATTTCCGGAGGCAGGCGTTAACCAGATCGTTGACGCAAGTCCAACCTTTGACGGAGGATACATTGTATGTGGTAATTACAACTACAAGGATTCCGCAGGTACTATGGAATACCGTCCCATTGTCATTAAAATGGATGCTTCAGGAAATAAAGTATGGGAGAAACATCCTTCCATTAATTTCTGCCCCTCTATGGTACGCCCTGCTGTTGATGGCGGATATATGCTTTTCGGCAAGATTGCAAAAACAGGAAGACTGTTTTACGGCATCGGAGGTCTTTTGAAGCTGAATTCAAACGGCGACACTTTATTGTCTAAAGTATTTCCAAAAATTCGGGTTGCCAATTCAGGTTTTTCATCGGAAGCTATTACTGCCAGTGCAGACAGTGGTTTTGTTGCAACAGGCAGTATTATTAATGAATATAATGTGTACGTATTGAAGACAAATGGAAAAGGCGACACCATCTGGTCAAACAAGATCTCCGGAACCGGAAGAGTTTCAGGCTTTTCCATTTCGCGTACCAACGATGGCGGATTTATCATAATCGGCAGCGACTCAGCTAATATGCTTCTTACCCGCATCGGTGCAAACGGCGCCAGCCTTTGGATGAAATCCATTTATGACGGCAAAGGAAATCAGAATGCCGGCTTCTCCGTGAAACAAACATCAGACGGCGGTTTCATTGCCTTTGGAAAAAGCAGTGCAGGTGCTAACGCATGGTGCCTCGCAAAAACCAATGCTACCGGCGATACCGCTTGGACTATTACAAATAACGATCCCAATTACATGGTGGAAAATGGAAAAGTATGGCAGACAAGTGATGGCGGCTTTATCCTGATGGGCGATAATACCGTTAACCCTTTACTTATTAAGTTAAACTCAAACGGGACCATTCTTTGGAAAAAAGTCCTGAATGCAGGAAATGGCAGCACTCAGATTATTCACAGTGGAATTCTGATGAGCGATGGCGGATACCTCCTTGCCGGGACTTCCATAGATAACAATTCAGGAACAGCAGCCATCTACGTAGTTAAAACCGATGCATCGGGCTGTATCACCAATACCATAAACGGTACCGTATTTCTTGATGGCAACCGCAATAAAGTTCAGGATGCAGGTGAAAACGGCCTTGCACAAAGGCTTGTACTTCTGAACCCGGGTTCAGTTTATGCAACCACCGACAATCTTGGTAACTATTCATTCAATGTTCCTGCCGGATCATATACCATCAGCCTGCCTTCAGTAAACTATTACTCGCTTGAAGCTCCAATGGCCAATTACACCGTATCTTTTCCTGCTCTCGGTGACTCGGCAAAAAATCTGAATTTTGCAGACACCCTTCTTTCAAGCTGCCCTGATCTGACTGTCAGCGCAACCACCTGCGGTCTTCGCCCCTGTTTCAAGAATTCTTACTTCGTAAGTTACAGCAACCTCGGTACTATTGCCGATACCAATGCGGTTATTACGCTTCAGGCGGACACACAGATTGTATTTCAGAACAGTTCTATTCCCTGGACTTCTTCAGGCAGAGGTATCTACTCTTTTAATATAGGAACCGTACTTCCCGGACAAACCGGCACGCTTACTGTTGTAGACTCTGTTTCGTGCGCGCTGGCATTAAACATCAACGAATGCCTCACCGCAACGATCTCTTCAACCATGACTGAGTGTGACAACACCAATAATTCCGCAACTGACTGTCACCTCACCAACGGTTCTTTCGACCCGAATGCTAAAAAAGTGGCCTCTCAGAATTTCAAAACAAAGGGATACCTCACTCAGGAAACCATCATGCCTGATGATACCCTCACTTACCTGATCACTTTCCAGAACACAGGCACAGCACCTGCTTTCAACATCGTGGTGAAAGATACCTTGTCTAAGTTTCTTGATTTCTCTACCATACACACCGATGCAGCCAGCGCTTCTTATACCTATAGTGTATCCCCACAAGGAGTTGTTACCTTCACTTTTGCCAATGTGATGCTGGCCGACAGTGGCAGCAATGAGGCCGCAAGCCATGGCTTTATCCGCTTCACCATCAGACAAAAACAAGGTAACACCGGTGGTGAAATTATCCAGAGCCGCGCAAGCATCGTGTTTGACTATAACAAGCCTGTTCTTACCAATGCTACTGTGAACCCGATCATGCTTATTACCGGAATAACAACACCCAAAGGTTCTGCCGGTACAAGCCGTGTTTTCCCGAACCCTTTCCAGGGCACAGCAACGCTTGAAATCAGCGCCGGTAACATTTCCTCAGGTTCACTGACCCAGTGCTTCATTTATGACATGATAGGCCAACAGGTTGCTTCCTTCCCGATTGGGGCAGGTATTTCTTCCGATCCTGGTCAGCCATCTAATCTTACACAAACATTCGACCTCAGCAATCTTCCAAAAGGAATGTATTTCTATACTGTAACCAACAATAACAAAGCGCTTTCAACCGGAAAAATGATAATTGATTAGTTTGATTTAGCTTTCGTGGGGTTTCTCTGCTCCCAACCCGAAAGAAAAAAGGCTGTCTGGTAAAACGGGCAGCCTTTTTTGCGAAAAACAGTTTGTGGACCCTGCTTTGCATTGCCAGCTAAATTGTTTATATTTAATAATCATCAACCCTTCCGGTATTCTTGGGCAAGCACCCGGAATTGTCGTCCTTTGTACCATGAAATCCCTTCTCCATAGTTTTCTGTTCTCCCTGGTCCTTGGCACCTGCCAGATGTGCCGCACCGAAGCGCCGAAAACCGATATTGTGGAAAAGCCCGAAGAGATTGATGCCCACGTCAACGAGCAGATCGGAAATCAGCTTCATCTCAGCGATACCTCCAAAGCCATCATCATTTGCAGCAGACCGGTATACACCCCCAAGCTGCTTCAGCACATTTACCGCAAACAATACCCCAAGCTCTGCTGGACCCGCCAGGGCAAACTCAACGCCGGCGGCGATACGCTTCTCAACGTTTTGCACCAGGCCCGCGATTATGGCCTAATCCCAAAAGACTACCGCGTTTCCCTGATCGACAGCCTGCTGGGCACGGCACAGGATCGCAAAACAAAAAAGACCAATACCGTCAACCTGGCGCAAGCCGATATATTACTGAGCGATGCATTACTGACATTTTCCATACACCTGCACAAAGGCCGCCTTCAAAAGGATACCATACTGCCCATCCTCCACCTGAAGGATATGGGCCTCAATCTCGACTCGCTGTTCCAGGATGTCCGCAAAAAAAATAACTACCGGCAATGCTTTGATTCCCTTGAACCCAAACAGGAACAGTACCGCCTGCTGAAAACCGAATTGAAAAAGTTCCGGCAGCACTGGGAAAAACAACCCTGGGATTCGCTGCCCGCTATCGAAAAAGATACCGTCGCATTTTACAAGGCGCTCCGCCGTATGCTGGTTCAGACAAACGATTATGACTCCACCGTCAAAGGCAACGATTCCGTAAAATTGTCGAAAGCCATCAAGGTATTTCAGAAACGGAACTACCTGGATGAAGATGGGAAAGTAGGCAAGAACACCATGCGCGTGCTGAAAATGAGCAGTGAGCAGCGCATCCGGCAAATCGAAATGAATATGGAGCGCTGGAGGCAGGAACCCTCCCGCTTTCCGAAACGCTATGTGCTCGTTAACATCCCGCAGTTTGAAATGAAAGTCGTGGACGACGACACCCTTTACATGCAGTCGCGCGTGGTGGTGGGCTTACCCGAGAAACCTACCCCCCTGCTCGAAAGTCAGATTCAGTACATCATGCTTTACCCCTATTGGAACGTGCCTAACAGCATTGCCACAAAGGAAATCCTGCCTACACTTAAACGCGACACAAGTTATCTGCGCAAGAAAAATTTTGATGTCATGGACTGGCACGGCAACATCCTTGACCCCAAAACTATCAACTGGAAACATTATACCGAGAAATACCTGCCTTTCCGTTTCCGTCAGCGCGAGGGGGAAGACAATTCGCTGGGGATTATGAAGTTCAACTTCAACAACAAATACGGCGTATACCTGCATGACACGAATTCGAAAAAATACTTCAAACGTGATGTCCGCGCTTTGAGCCACGGGTGCATGCGTCTTGAAAATTACATGGACCTGGCCCGCTACCTGATCCGGAACGACAGTGTGAAATATCCATACGATTCATTGCTCACCGACATTCTCAAAGAACAGCAGAAACAGGTGAACCTGAAAAAGCCAATCCCCATTTACACCAAATATTTCAGCGCCATGGTGGATGAAGAAAAAGGCCTCATGCTCTTCATGGATATATACCGCAAAGACGAGCAGATGGAAAAAGTGCTTTACGGGAACTGATCTGGAAAACTAAATCAGTAGAGGAATTTATTGTGCGGGTAACGCTGGAGGTGAAGCTTCTTAACCATACCATACAAAAGCTTCCGGAGTTCATCCACATTGTCTTTCTGCGTAGCGGAGATAAACAAACAGGGATCCGATAATTTACTCATCCAGCTTTTCTTCAATTGCTCCAGGCTGTGATTCCTGGCAGTTGCCGGCGTAAGATCATCTTCTTCCTTCTCATCGTAGGTGAACGCATCAATTTTATTGAAGAGTAAAATGGTAGGCTTATCGTTGGCGCCCAGTTCTTTCAATGTTTCATTCACTACATTGAGCTGATCTTCAAATTTAGGATGTGAAATATCCACAACATGGATCAGGATATCAGCTTCCCGAACCTCATCCAGTGTCGACTTGAACGATTCAACCAGGTGATGCGGAAGCTTGCGGATAAAGCCCACTGTATCCGACAACAAAAAGGGCAGGTTTTCAATCACTACTTTTCGCACCGTGGTATCCAGGGTGGCAAACAGTTTGTTTTCGGCAAAGACATCCGACTTGCTGAGCATATTCATAATGGTCGACTTGCCCACATTGGTATAACCCACCAGAGCCACACGGATCATATCTCCACGGTTCTTGCGCTGGGTCACCATTTGCTTGTCGATGACACTCAGCTGCTCTTTCAATGCAGTAATCTTATCGCGGACAATACGTCTGTCGGTTTCAATTTCCTTTTCACCGGCTCCGCCTCTTGTTCCCGTACCACCACGCTGGCGTTCAAGGTGAGTCCACATACCCGTAAGCCTTGGAAGCATGTATTGATAAAAAGCAAGCTCAACCTGCGTCTTGGCATGCGCCGTCCGGGCTCTTTGTGCAAAAATATCAAGGATCAGGCGGTTGCGGTCAAGCACTTTTTTCTTGAACTCCTTTTCGATGTTCCGTTGCTGGGCAGGGCTGAGCTCATCGTCAAAAACAACCAGGTCGATCTTGTTGTCTTTGATATACTGCTCGATCTCCTTGATTTTACCGGATCCGATGAAGGTGCTTGGATCGGGTTTTTCCACGCGCTGCACAAACTGTTTCACGGGCATGGCGCCAGCCGTTTCAGTTAAAAAGGCAAGCTCGTCGAGGTATTCCTGTACCTGTGCGGCATCCTGCTTTCTGTTGATCACTCCGATCAGTACAGCTGTCTCCTGCTTATTTCCGGTGTCGTGTACTTTGGTCACAATGATGGATGCTGTGTTATTTCTTTGTTTTGAACGACTGGATATAGTTGACCATGGATGTGATCTCTTCGGTATTCATATGCTCACCAAAACCCGGCATGCTGCCCTTGCCTTCTGTCACAATGTCTTTAGCACCCCATGCATCCATGGTTGATTTGGTCAGATCGGCCGCTCCGGCAATCATCGCCTTGCCGTCAGCACCGTGGCATTTGCTGCAGTTGTTGATATACCGTTTGCGGGCAACCTCCACGTTGTAGTCGGACTTCACGTCCGGTGCAGCAGCACCGGCAGTATCTCCTTTGGCGGGGCCGATGGTTGTTTCCTTGATTTCTTCAGGCTGCTTCGATGAAGCCTGTTTCTTGCTCATCTCTGCCAGTCCGTATGCAGCAATGATCAGCACCAGCGAAAGCGTGGCCAAAACCTTGTTGTTTTTCCTGAACCCGATGACAGCAATAGGGATAGAGAGTGCCACGGCAACCAGCTTGATGATCAGCAGGCTTTTTATTTCCGGTATCTGGGTGATGAGATAAATGCCGGTCGCCAGAAAAAGGAAACTGACAATCATTTCGGGCACCTTGGTGATCTTTTTGAAACGCTCAAGGCCTTCCTGTTTATTGGCCAGAAGAAGAGTGGTCTTGACCAGGTAAATAATCAGGAAAAGCAGTACAACTATTTTGTGTGTCTGAAAGAGGATCTGGAACATGTATCTGTGTTTTTGTCAGCCCAAAAATACTAAAAATAAGCTCCTGTTACCGTTCATCCCAATCAGGGTTCCTTTTATCAAAAAAAACATACTTTTGCTTGCGGCGTACTTCCAAATGCCAGCACCTCAACATGAAGAAACTTATTTCCGCCCTTCTTTTCAGCGGAGCAGTGTTTACTGCCCCTGCACAGGAAACTTTCCCGGCAAACGGCCCTTTTAACAAAAACCACAATTACTACGCCTTTACCAATGCCACACTGGTGGTCGATTATCAGACCACCATACCCAACGGTACGCTCCTCATCAAAGACGGACTGATCGTATCGGCAGGAGCATCGGTGAATATACCCAAAGGCACTGTTACCTGCGACCTCAAAGGGAAATACATCTACCCATCGTTCATCGATGCCTATACCACCTATGGAATGCCCGAAGCGGAGAAAGGAAAACGCTCTTTCGGACCGCCACAGTATGAAAGCGCCAAAAAAGGTGCTTATGGCTGGAACCAGGCCGTTAAGCCTGAAACGGAAGCCGTGAAAATGTTTGTGGCCGATTCAAAAGCAGCTGACGAATACCGTAAGCTGGGTTTCGGCTCGGTGCTTACGCTCCAGCGTGATGGCGTGATCCGCGGATCTGCCGCCTTCGTGCTTCTGGGCGATGGACCTGATCAGGAACAGATCGTGAAAGACAAAACAGCAGCATGCTATTCATTCGACAAAGGCAGCTCCGGACAGAGCTATCCTGAATCACTCATGGGAGCCATCGCCCTGCTGCGTCAGACTTATTACGATGCCCTCTGGTACTCGAATGTAAAAACAAAGAAAGAGTATAACATCAGCCTGGAGGCTTTCAACAATCTGCAGGCACTTCCACAGGTTTTTGAGTCAACTGATAAGCTGAGTGACCTGCGTGCCGACAAAATAGCCAAAGAATTTAAAGTGAAATACATCATCAAAGGCGCCGGCAATGAATACCAGCGCATGGATGACATCCAGGCTACATTCAGCAAATTCATTCTTCCCCTGAATTTCCCCATGGCTTACGATGTCGAAGATCCTTTTGATGCATCCATGGTTTCCCTGTCGGATATGAAGCATTGGGAAATGGCTCCGCTCAATCCCGGTATTTTTGCGAAAAAAGGAATCGGGTTTGCACTGACAACCTCCGAGCTGAAAGACAAAAAAGATTTCTGGAAGAACCTCCGCAAAGCCATTGAATACGGACTGGATGAAAAAAATGCTCTTCGTGCACTGACCGCTTCCCCTGCTGAAATGCTCGGCGTATCCGACAAAGTCGGATCCCTGAAAGCAGGAATGATTGCCAACTTCATCATTACCTCCGGCAATGTGTTTGACGAGAAAAACACGCTTTTCGAAAACTGGATCGGTGGAACACCCTACACAGTAACTGATCTCAACCTGACCGACCTCCGCGGAACGCTGGAGCTGAAGGCTGGCGAAAAAACATACAAGCTCAAAGTCAGCGGTGAGCCGGATAAACTCAA
The DNA here is from genome assembly GCA_035999585.1 of Bacteroidia bacterium. Lineage (GTDB taxonomy): Bacteria > Bacteroidota > Bacteroidia > Palsa-965 > Palsa-965 > Palsa-965. The sequence continues at coordinate 12,563 of DASYGQ010000060.1, forward strand.
AGGCCAGCTTTTTCTGACCGATACCATGAAGGTGACGGCAAACCTCACTGAAAAAGGAACAAGTGTGACCATTACCTGGGAACAAAAAGGCAGCGGAACAGTGAGGCTGGGTGGAAGCATCGTGAAAGAACCATTCAGGATGTCGGGCAAAGGGCAGCTTGCTGATGGCACCTGGGTCGACTGGTCAGCCACGCAACAGGAAGCCTGGAAGCCGGAACCTGCCAAGAAAGATTCTGTCAAGAAAACCATTCCGAAGGCGGAAGATGTGCTTTATCCCTTCAGTGCTTACGGACATGTATCCAATCCTTCCGCTCCGCTCGACAAAGTAAAGGAAACCTACGAGCATGTCAGGTTCGGCACAAACGAGCGCTACGATGGCATACTGATCAAAAACGTGACCGTATGGACCAACGAGGCCGACGGCATCCAGAAAAACAAATGTGTCTATCTCTCCGAAGGAAAAATTGTGCGCATCGCCGATAACATCGATGTACCTAAAACAGCTCTTGTCAAGGTGATTGACGGAACGGGCAAACACCTCAGCGCAGGAATCATAGACGAGCACTCACACATCGCCATCAGCAACGGAGTGAATGAAGGCTCTCAGGCGTCCACCGCTGAAGTGCGCATCGGAGATGTTGTAAATTCGGAAGACATCAACATCTACCGTCAACTCGCAGGAGGTGTGGTGGCAGCACAATTGCTGCACGGATCAGCGAATCCTGTAGGCGGACAATCAGCACTTATCAAATTGCGCTGGGGCAAGTCGCCCGAGGACATGAAAATCAAAAACGCCGATGGCTATATCAAGTTCGCGCTTGGCGAAAACGTGAAGCAAAGCAACTGGGGTGACTTCTTTACCAGCCGTTTCCCGCAGACACGCATGGGCGTTGAGCAGGTTTATTATGATTGCTTTATCCGCGCCCGTGAATACGACAATAAAATGAAAGCTTTTGAGAGTCTTCCCGAAAAAGACAAGGTAAAAGCCGGAGCCCCACGCCGGGACCTCGAACTGGATGCCTTCGCCGAAATTCTCAATAAAAAACGTTTCATTACCTGTCACTCCTATGTGCAAAGCGAAATCAATATGCTCATGCATGTGGGTGACTCGCTCGGCTTTCAGGTAAATACCTTCACTCATATTCTCGAAGGTTACAAAGTGGCCGACAAGATGAAAGCAAGGAATATCGGCGCTTCCACTTTCTCCGACTGGTGGGCCTACAAAATGGAGGTAAAAGATGCAATCCCCTACAACGGTGCGATCATGCACAATGCAGGACTCGTTGTTGCTTACAACTCCGACGATGCTGAAATGGCGCGCCGCCTGAACCAGGAAGCAGCCAAAGCAGTAAAGTATGGAAATATAAGCGAGGAAGAAGCCCTCAAATTCGTGACCCTGAATCCGGCTAAGCTGTTGCATCTCGACAGTCACATGGGGAGCATCAAGGTAGGCAAAGATGCCGATGTGGTGCTTTGGTCCGACAATCCTTTATCTATTTATGCCATTGCAGAAAAAACAATCATTGATGGTATTGTTTACTACGATATCGATGAAGACAAACAGCTGCGTCTGGACATTCAAAAAGAACGGGCACGTATCATTCAGGAAATGATTGCTGAAAAGAACGGTGGCGCTCCGGTTGCCAAGCCCCGTGCGAAGCGGCCACGGTTGTATACCTGTGATGATATTGAAACCAATTACATGCACGATTAATTGCTGAAAAGAAACAGAATGAAAACAACCACGTCATACCTCAGCCTGCTCGGCCTTCTGCTCGCATGTAACGCCGTTGCACAAAACCCTTACCCCGCCCTGCCTCAGAAAAAGAGCATTCTGATCCTGAATGGCACTGCACATCTTGGCAACGGGAAGGTCATTGAAAACTCGGCCATTGGTTTCCGCGACGGAAAACTTGACCTGGTGGCCGATGCAACCACCATACGCCTGAAAGAAGGTGCGTATGATACAACCATCAATGCAGCAGGCAAACAGGTATATCCCGGACTTATTGCTGCCAACACCACGCTCGGCCTTATTGAGATTGAAGCAGTGCGCGCCACGGTCGACAGCCGCGAAACAGGCAGCATCAATCCCAATGTAAGGGCCGGCATCTCCTTCAATTCCGATTCCAGGGTTCCTCCCACCGTGCGATGCAACGGTGTGCTGATGGCACAGATAGCACCTCATGGAGGTTTGCTTTCCGGCACCTCATCCGTTCTGGAACTGGATGGATGGAATTGGGAAGACATGGCCTACCGCATGGATGACGGCGTGTTCATGACCTGGCCGAAAATGAATACACGCAATTATACCGATGACGGACCGGGACCTCTGGTGCAAAACAGCGAGTTCAACAAACAGGTATCAGATCTTCATAAGTTTTTCGAGGATGCAAAAGCCTATTGCGAAGGTGAGAAGCCCCAAGAAAAAAATCTCCGTTTCGAAGCCATGCGCAAAGTATTCTCAGGATCTCAGAATCTCTATGTACGCGCCGATCTTGTGAAAGAAATCACCGAATCCATCGCTTTTGCAAAATCCTTTGGAATTAAAAACATAATTATTGTCGGAGGCCGCGACTCCTGGATGTGCACTGCCACACTGAAAGAAAACAATGTAAGTGTGATGATCGGCCGCATTCATTCCCTTCCCGAAAGGAATGATGACGACGTCGATCTGCCCTTCAAAACACCCTATCTGCTTCACAAGGCCGGCATCCTGTATTGCATCAATCTTGACGGTGATCAGGAGTTTCAGCAAAACAGAAACCTGCCTTTCAATGCAGGTACTACAGCAGCATACGGACTCACAAAAGAAGAAGCGCTTCAATCGGTCACACTGGATGCCGCACGTATCCTGGGGATTGATAAAACAGTGGGATCGCTCGAATCAGGAAAGGATGCAACACTTTTCATTTCAACCGGCGATGCCCTGGATATGCGGGGCAATAACCTGGAATTTGCATTTATCAGGGGCAAGAAACTTGACCTGAACAATGAGCAAAAGGGTCTTTACGAACGCTATAAGAAAAAATACGGGCAGAAATAAAAACTACTGGCCTTTGCCGGAATAAAACTCTTTCAGATAAAAAGGTTCGAAATAGGCGACGTCTTCGAACCTTTTTTCTTTCCAGGCCAGTTCCGACAACAATGCCATGTGCCTGGCGGATGGCAGTATACCATCTGCAAACACTGCGTTAGGGCTAAGAAGGAAGGGTTTGCATTTGTCAGCGCCATCTCCGAACATAATCAGGCGACCCTTTTCAAGCAGGCTGGCAAAAGAATCGTTATCGATAATCTTTGCCTGTACCTCCTCTACCATTTTGTTCTGCGAATCGTAAACAGCACAATAAACTTCCAGGCGTCTTGCATCGAGCATCGGGCAATACAAATCACCCGGCAAGCCTTCAAACCCGGATCTCATGACATGCAGAAGCGATTCCAGCGTGGGAACTGCCAGCAGGGGTTTCTGAAGCGCATAGCATAAGCCCTTCGCTGTTGAAATACCGATCCGAAGACCGGTATAGGAACCGGGGCCTTTACTTACAGCTATAGCATCCAGCTGATTCAGCTGTTTGCCTGCCTGCTCAAAAACATCCTGTATGAATAAAGTGAGATTCTCGGCATGCGTGTATTCGCCACCCAGTTCACGGAACGCAACAGAGTGCCCATCCTGTGCCAGCGCAACCGAACACATGCGGGTGGACGTTTCAAGATTCAGAATCAGTGCCATTCAGAAATAAATGTATGGTGGTAAAAGCAAAAACAGGATATGCGAATCAGCCTAGTTTGCCTTGCTCTTGTTTTTAAAGAGCATTTCTTTTTCTACTTTATCAACCCTGGAACCGTCCTTCAGCAATTTGGCAATGGCGGTATAAGGTGCGGAGATCACATCATCACCCTCTTTCAGGCCTTCGAGTATCTGAATGTAATTATTATCCTGAATGCCTGTTTTCACCTTTACCTGCTTCGCTTTCCCCTTTTCATAAATGAATACGCATTCCTCCGGCTTCATATCTTCCGAAGTTTTAGCATTTGTACGGTCTTTGCTGTCTTTCACAACCATGTCGCCATCATCCGGATTTTTCTCTTTGTGTGCGGCTTTTCCGGAACTGTCGCTCCGGGTGGTGACTGCCTGGATAGGTACGGTCAGAATGTTTTTTTCCGATTTGGTCCGGATGTCAACAGTGGCCGACATACCTGTGCGGAACGGAGAAAGGTGATTGTTATTCGGGTCGATCAGATCCTGATAGGAGGAAGCGAGTATCCGGATCTTCACCGTAAAATTTGTAACCTGATCCGTGGATACGCCGGTCGTATTTGCCGAGTTCGATACTTCCGTTACAATTCCTTTGAATTTGCGGTTATTGTAAGCATCCACCTCAATATCGGCAGTGTCGCTGTTGTGAATCCTCACAATATCATTTTCGTTCACATCCACATTCACCTCCATCGCATTCAGGTCGGCCAGTGTCATCA
>DASYGQ010000152.1:0-5043 GCA_035999585.1 Bacteroidia bacterium
TGAATTCGATGACGATGAAATCGCTTACTCCAAACTGGATGATCAGAATTTTATTTTTGAGGGCAAAACATCCATGAATGATTTCCTGAGAATCATCGGACGCAGCGAAGACAGTATCAGTAATCTCAAGTCGGATGCAGATACCCTCAGCGGCTTCATCATCGAGCAGGCAGGCAGATTTCCACAGAAGAACGATAAAATTAATTGGGAATACTATACCTTTAGCATAGAATCCGCCGACTCACGGCGTATCAAGCGGGTGAAAGTCACAATCCGAAAAAAACCTGTTCCGGCATGAAATACCATCTTTATACTCTTTTCCTTTTTGCAAGCGTGCTGCTGGCTTCCTGCGGAGGTGACGATGAATACAGTCCAAAGCCCAAGGGATACTTTCGGATTGATCTTCCACAGAAAGCGTATCAGATTTACGATAAAGATTGTCCTTTCACTTTTGAATACCCAAAATATGCCCGTATTGTTGTAGACAAGGAAAGGCTTGCCGAACCATGCTGGCTTAATTATGAGTTTCCCCATTTTGGTGCAACGCTTCACATGAGTTACAAGGAGCTCAATAACAATGCCGATCAGTACATCAAGGATTCCTGGGATCTGGCGCAAAAACACATTGCCAAAGCATCAGCCATGAATAATGTGGAGATACGGGACAAGGAACATAAAGTTTACGGACTCGTGTTCAACATTGAAGGGAATGCAGCTTCGCCCTTGCAGTTCTATCTGACCGACAGCACCCGCCACTTTTTGAGAGGAGCCCTTTATTTCAATGCGGTACCCAATAAAGATTCTATCGGACCGGTGTTTGATTTTATTCACACGGATATCGAGCGCATGATTAAAACATTCCGCTGGAAAAAATAGGTGGCTTACCTTTTCGATTGCTTTCGTTTACGCCTGTTATCAGTAAAAGAAAAATCTGGTCATTCCTCTCATTCAACCTTTTGCTATGAAGCCCTTGCTCCTGAAATCATTGTTCGTGCTTTTGGTTTTGTTGCCGGTTTGCTTATTTGCACAGGCTCCTCTCTACTCGAGAGTGAAAATCTATACCGATGACTCTGGCATCCGGCAATTACAGAAAGGCGGGCTTGCCATGGATCATGGAGAATATAAGAAAGGAACCTGGTTTATTTCTGACTTCTCGGATGTGGAATTAAAAACGATCCAATCTCTTGGATTTCGAACCGATGTTTTGATTAAAGATGTCCCGGCATTTTACCGGCAAAGAAATGAATCCGGAAAGATCAGCGATATTTCTTCTGTTTTGAATGCAACCTGCAGCGCCCCGAATGGCTATCCGGTGCCTTCAGGGTTCAAATATGGTTCTATGGGTGGTTTCCCAACACTCAGCGAGATTCTTTCTGACCTGGATTCGCTTGCTATCCGTTATCCGAATCTGGTAAAAGCAAAGACACCAATCAATGCGACACGAACCACGGAAGGACGGCCATTATATTGGCTCAGGATTTCGAATAATCCGAATGTGGATCAGAACAAACCACAAATCCTTTATACTGCTCTTCATCATGCCCGTGAGCCCGAATCGGTAGCCCAAATGCTTTATTACATGCATTTTTTGTGTGAAAACTATGCAGGCAATGCGGAGGTGAAATACATTGTGGATCATACGGAAATGTATTTTGTACCTTGTGTCAACCCAGATGGGTATGTATACAATCAAACGATCAATCCCGGCGGCGGCGGCTTGTGGCGCAAAAACAGAAGGAATAACAACGACAGCACCTATGGGGTGGACCTGAACCGCAATTACGGCTTCGACTTTGCATTGGATAATACGGGATCTTCGCCATCAACCAGCAGTGATACTTACCGGGGAACAGCAGCATTTTCTGAACCGGAAACGGCGATGATCCGCTACCTCGATTCACTTCATCACTTCCGCATTGCGGTGAATTATCACACTTACGGCAACGACCTGCTTTACCCATGGGGTGATGTCAACGCTTCTTATACTCCGGATTCGTCATTGTTTTCAACCTATGCCGGGTTTATGACTTCGGAAAATCATTTTGCTTCGGGAACTGCAATTCAGACTGTCGGTTACCTTGTCAATGGCGACTCAGATGATTGGTCTTATGGTGATCGCACAACGAAACCTAAGATTTTTGCTATGTCTCCCGAGATTGGAAGTTCTTCAGATGGATTCTGGCCTGCAATACCGGCCATCGTTCCTATATGCCAACAGGTTCTTGCTCAAAACCTGAATGCAGCTCTGTGTCTGACACAGTATGCTGAGGTGAAAGATGAATCACCTTATTATTTAAATCATGTCAATGGCTTTCTGAATTATAGAATAAAGAGGCTTGGACTCGACAGCCCTGCCACATATACTGTCAGCATTATCCCATTGGGTGCAGCATTTACAGGCATTGGTTCTCCCAAAACCTACAGCAACCTGAACCTTCTTCAAACAGTGCACGATTCTATTTCTTATTCACTCAACTCCTCTCTTAGTCCTGCCGCTCCTCTCAGTTATATTATTCGGGTAAGTAACGGATCTTATTCCTGGTCGGATACAGTGCGAAAGACTTTTGGAAATCCGGTGAATGTTTATTCATTCCATGCCGACAGCATTAGTGGCTGGACGAGCACAAGCTGGGGAACAAGCATTGCATATTATGTTTCTCCATCCGGTTCTATGACAGATAGTCCGGCTGGTAACTACCCCGACAATTCCGATGAACTGATAACAACAGTAAACGCAATTGATCTCAGTGATGCATTGTCGGCAAGGCTTAGTTTCTGGGCCCGCTGGCAGCTTGAGTCGGGTTATGATTTTACGGAACTACAGGTTTCTCCTGACAACGGAACAACCTGGTTGCCTCAATGCGGAAAATATACGATTGCAGGAAGCGGTAATCAGGATCCGGGTAAACCTGTTTATAATGGGTTTCAGCTTGGATGGGTGAAAGAAGATGTCAGCCTTGATGAGTATGCCGGCAAAACAATTCTTCTCCGGTTTGAATTAAAGAGCGATGCCGGGGTGAATTACGATGGATTTTATTTTGACGATCTGCTTGTTCAGAAAATCGCAGCCCCGAATGGCATTCGGGAATCAAGCGAAAAGGGTAAGCCCTTTGTTTCAAACTGTCGCCCCAACCCGGCAAGGGAGGAGGTGATTGTCAGTTATGAATTAACAGGAAATGCAAACGGAATTCTGAAGCTGTACGATTCAATGGGGGAGTTGTTAAAGGAAGAGCGTATTGTCAATATGAAAGGTGAACTTGCCATTAGTGTTTCCGATTTGCCTGAAGGCGTTTATTTCTACCGAGTGGAAGTAAGCGGCGTCTGCTCTGCTTCCAGGAAACTAATCGTTCTCAAGTAGGCTTCAGGTTTAAATGGGCAATGCAATATTGCCTGTTTTTCCTGATCTGATCCACAAAGTCCATTGAACCCCGAATAGCAGGCTTGCCAGCAGAAGGTGAACCGGCTGCACAAAAGCAGGTAAGGCGAAGAGCTTGAGGCATTCACCGGCCATAATTTCCAAAACCAGAATAATACCAAGTGCCAAAGCAAGCTTGCGCGTACCGGCAAAAAACACTTTGTCTTTCCAGATCCTGAATAGCACGAATAGATTTAACGCGAGCAGAATCCATGCAAAGAGTGCATGAAGGATAAAAGGCGGTCCTGTATTGTCAAGAACATCTTTCCGTGCTCCCGGATCAAAGTTTTTCAGAAGAACATCCACATTTTCCCGTACCTGCGTGCCAAGAAGTATTTGCATAAGTGTAAATAAAAAGGCACAGAGAATTAAATTCCGCATATAGGGGTTGGCTGGGATGATTTTCTTTTGTCCTGAAGCTTTAAAAACAAGAAAGGTTTGAACGCACAGAATAATAAGAGAAAGTGACATGTGCATGGTTATGACCCCGGTCTTCAGGTTCTGATAAACAACAATGGCCCCCAACACTCCTTCCATGCCGGTCAGAACTAGTGATGCAAGTGACAGCCGCCAAAGTCCCGGACTTGTTTTACGAAGTGTTAGTGAATAGATCAGCTGAACGAACATGAGGAGGCCAAGGATGGCGCCGACAAGTCGGTTTCCGTATTCCGTCCAGGTCTGAATAGCATTAAAAGGAGCGATGCTTTGTTGCTGAACTTTGAAGTAGTCACGATAGTTGGATGGAAGTTGAGATACGTCTGTGGGTGGTATCCAGTGTCCAAAGCATTTGGGCCAGTCGGGACAGCCCATGCCCGAACCGGTAGCCCTTACAACAGATCCGGCGATGATAACAAGATAGAGGAAAACAAGTGTGATTTGTGCCAGATGCAGGAAGCGGCGTGAAGGTTGCATGCTTGAAACTATATTTAATTTGAGCCAAAAATACAGCTTTCAAAAACAATAAGCATTTTTCTTTCACGTTAATCAAGTATATTTAATCCGAAATCCAAAACACATGATACGCAAATTTCTCCCCCTGCTTCTGCTTATGCCGATTATTGGCTTCGGACAGAGCCCAGATGAAAATAAGGATGCCGGCCGTTTCATGCTTGGCTACCGAAGCACTATGAGCGCTTTCAGCGATGCCGGCTTTTACGGCTTTGGTGCGGGTGGTCAGTTCAGGCTTCAGTTTGGACCGAAGCTGAATTCGGAATGGTATTACGATCATATCTCCACCGACCTGGGAGGGTTGGGCAGAAGAACAGATGAGCACATCGGCTGGTCGGTCATGTATTATGCTTTCGGACAACACCTGGAAAAAGGAAAGTTTACTCCTTATGTGGAGGCAGGCAACTGTTTTGATTACACGGCAGTGCGCACCAATTATACCGGCGGACAGTTTGCCAGCCGGGGAAGCGCTGCAGTGCACCTGGGCCTGGGAACTCATTTCAACCTCAGCGATAAGGCAGATATCACGCTCAAAGCCCAATACATGGTTCACCTGGGCGAAAGCGTGGAAGAGCATGTTATTACGGATGACGTGACGCATCAGAAGAACCTTGTCATTACAAAGGGCCAGGCAGGCCTCGACGGGCATCTTCTGATAACATGCAGTGTCAACTTCTTTA
>DASYGQ010000186.1:0-27206 GCA_035999585.1 Bacteroidia bacterium
GGCTGATTTTTATCTTCGAAGAGTAAAATCCATTAATAAGCAGCATGCATGTATTATATATGAAATACGGCACAAGTATAAACATTAAATTGCCTTTTGTGCAAATAAAAGGCAATTTATTTTTTACATAATAAAAGAATATATGAATAGGCTGCTGAAAGACAAGGAGATAAGGGATTAAAAAAGGAAGGTGTTAAGACGAGTGTTTGAAATACGGTAATAGCAAATGCTGCCTTTTTCCTATTCACCGGATATGTCACTATCTTTTCAATGGGAAAGGGAAAATAGATTGGAACGGCGCAACCTACAATCAGCGGCTTTAAGCATTGAAAAGCAGCTTTTAGCCGAATTAAAACCAGGCTGGACCTTTAAGTACCTAATTTTGATTAGTAATATTATATAATGCTGGGGATTAAAACGACCTTGCATTTAGAAGGCATCTGATTTCTCGTATAACACTATAAATATTGAAACATGAAAAATTTCCAGATTAAGCGAATACTGATTCCTACAGATTTTTCTGCAACCGGGCTTCTGGCATTGGAACAAGGTGCCTACCTGGCTCAGGCAAGCAAGGCAGAACTACATCTCTTTCACGTAGTTGAAGTGCCTGATTATGTTTTTAGTGTTCCGGATGAAGCTGTCCGCATGGACACGGAAGAAACAATCGGAAAAATCATGCAGGATAAAATGGATCAAACTGCCAATGATATCCGGACCCAATACGGTGTTACGGTAAAGACACTGAACTCCGTGGGTCGTATTTTAACCGAGGTGACAGATTATGTGAAGGAAAATAACATCGATTTGATTGTCATGGGCACCCATGGAGCCAAAGGGTTTGACGAATACATCCTGGGAAGCAATGCAAACCGTGTGGTGGAACATGCCGACTGCCCCGTTATAACAGTACAAACCAAACCCCGCAAACCTGGATTTTCTGAAATTATACTCCCGGTGGATAATCTTTTGCACTCACGTCAGAAGACTGATTATGCCATTGAATTGGCTCGTCTGAGTAAAGCAAGAATTCACATCCTGGGTTTATTGGAGACCGAAGACGCTGTTGAAGAAGGAAAATTCAACATCAAGCTGGATGCTGTGGAAAAAGAAGTGAAAGACGCCGGACTGACTTATGTTAGAAAAATAGAAAGAGGCAATAACCTGGCTACTACCGCCATGGAATATGCGCAACGCGTCCAGGGAGACCTGATCGTCATTCTGAAAGAAGAGGAGTCAAGACTATCAGGCAGAGGATTGTTTGCCAAGCAGATCGTGAACCATTCGAAAATACCTGTAATGAGTATAAAACCCCAGGAAGGATACTTCGAATCCATAGACCTCACCGGAAATGCAAGAATTTATTGAGTTCATCAATTAAGGGCTAAAACCGAATGGAGGGAAGAACAGCGCTGGATTCATTTTCGGATAAAATGTATTAAATTAATGTGTGTGATTAACCACTGATTTGTTGTTGTGAAAAAAAAATGGACAGTAACGTGTAGGAGAATAAAGAACGGCACAAGTTATTTGGTCCTCATTTGTTTTTTCCTGTGGTGCGATAAGTCTTTTGCCCAGGCCAAATCAGAGCCTGTCAAGCAAAAGACAAAAGTCAAACTATATGAGCAGAGAGATATCATTGATGTCATTCATAAAGTTTTTCACAAAAACGTTCTTACCAAATCCGACAGCATTGAAAGGGTAAAAGGAGAGCTTCATATATCCGTTATCCCGGCAGTCGCCTATACGCTCATGACACGAACAGCAATTGTGTTGGCTGCGAATGGAGCCTTTTATACAGACGATGCCGACGACGCAAACCTTTCACTCGTCAATACCAGTCTGGCCTATACACAAAATCACCAGGTCATATTTCCCATCCATACCAGTATCTGGACCAAAGGCAATAAATACAACCTTTTGGGCGACTGGCGATTTTACCGTTATCCTCAATATACATACGGCCTGGGTGGGCACACCAGTACCCGGAATGCAGACCTGATGAATTATACTTATATCACCATACGGGAAACCCTGCAGAAAATGATCGCACCTGATTTGTTCGTTGGCTTGGGTTACAACCTCGACTACCACTGGAATATTACCGAAGCCGGACTGGGAGATGGAATTCAGACGGATTACCAAAAATATGGAAAGACAGATAAATCCATTTCAACCGGCCCTTCCCTCAAGCTTTTATACGACACAAGAAGAAATCCAATTAACCCTCAAGCAGGAAATTTCGCTAATATCGTTTATCGGCCGAACCTGAGAATGATGGGCAGTGATGATAATTGGCAATACCTGCTTCTGGAATTCAGAAAATACATTCAGTTGCCTGGCAATGCAAGAAACATGCTCGCATTCTGGAGCTATAACTGGCTTACTTTAAGCGGGAAACCGCCTTACCTGGATCTTCCCAGTACTGCCTGGGATGAGTTCAATAATGTGGGCCGGGGCTATATCCAAAATCGTTTGAAAGGCATGAATCTTTTGTATCTGGAATCGGAATACAGGTTTGGAATTACAAAGAATGGTTTATTAGGTGGTGTCGCTTTTGTAAATGCACAATGTGTTTCCAACTGGCCGGGAAATAAATTTGATACGGTGTGGCCCGGAGTTGGAGCCGGCCTTCGTATAAAGGTTAATAAACACTCGAATACCAATATGGCCATCGATTATGGCATTGGTCTTCAAGGTTCAGGCGGCCTTTACTTCGGTTTGGGAGAAATGTTCTGATCTTGCTTCAGCACAATTTATGGTTTCACTCCCGTTTTCTCACCTGTGCTTGCTTCCTTCATAGCAGTTTCCATCTTTTTCATGCTCTTACCGCATTTAGGACATTTACAGGGTTTGTCGTTTGTGGTATAACATACCGGACAATAATAGGTGCCTTCTTTAATCAGCGGAGTTTTGTCAACCGCGCATTTTCCAGGCAGGGGACTGGTGTAATTGCACTTGCTGCAACAATAAAGAGGATCTCTTTTCTCCGGTTTATTCAGAAGCTCATTCGATTGATTCGGAACAACCTCTGTTTGTGAATAAGCGCTGACCCCGGCGCTTAAAAAGAAAAGTAGGAATAGGAAATTTTTCATTTGTCTTAAAGATTGAGTTATACCTGATCTAAGATAGGGTGCTTTAAGTGCTTTGCCCATGGATCTTCGGTGATATCGGCCTTTCCAAAGCCCAAAGAGGCCATTGCATGTGCAAGACAGATTGAAGTCGAATCCTCCACAAAAGCAGAAAGGAATTTATTGGAAGCATATACAAATATGACCCTTAAGGCTCGCGGAATGGCCTTCTGCCGACCCAGCTAATACGGTGTCTGGCGATCCAAAGGGGAGGATCAACGAAATCTGGACTTAGCAGGAGATGACGGGGATATCTTTGTTTTAAGATTAAATAATAACCCCTAACAACAAACACTATGAGCAACCTATTATATATTATCGCCGTTATTCTGGTTATTATATGGGCAACAGGCTTTTTTGCATACAATGCAGGAGGCGTGATCCATATACTATTGCTAATAGCGATTGTTGCAGTTCTTCTGCGTGTAATCAGAGGGAAGGACCCCATTTAACAGTCCGGATTTATATTATTAATTACCTAACCAAAAAACAACAGACATGGAAAATTCAAATGACACAGCCAAAATAATTGGCGCTCTTATAGCAGGCGCTCTTGTAGGTGCAGCACTTGGCGTTTTATTTGCTCCGGATAAAGGAAGCAAGACAAGAGGTAAAATCATGGACGGAGCAAAAGATCTGGCCGAAGACCTTAAGAAGAAGCTTAAAAACGAGGCAAATGCCCTTAGAAACAAAGCAGAAGAACTGGAAGGTCTTGCAGAAGATAAGATGGATGACCTGAAAAGCAGTTTCAAACAGAAAACAGATTCTCTGAAACATAACTAAAAACAGGTGCACATCCGGATATTTCCGGATGTGCTCTTTTTATTTTTAACTGCGAGTTTGCTTGAACAGAATAGCAACCCGCAACAAAACACATAGAAATGGGACAGCCTGGAAAAATAGAGGAACTAACGGACAACCTGAAAAGCTACGCAAGCACCAATTTTGAATTATTTAAACTCGAGGCTACCGAACGTGCATCGGTCATCGGATCTGAATCCGTTTCTTTTGTAGCCATCAGTGCGGTTGCTGCATTGTTTGTGGTTTTCATAAGCATTGGCGCCGGATTTTACATTTCAGCAAGAATGGGTGATACCTATTCGGGTTTTTTAATAGTTGCAGGTTTCTATCTCTTTTTAACACTTGTGCTGCTGATTGGAAAAAAGAAGCTCATTGAACATCCTCTCCGCGATAAAATAATCAGGAAAGTATTCAGTAAAAACTAAATATACAGAAGGTCAATGGAACGCCAGGAAATATCCACACATACTGAACTTGCCATCAGAATCATGCATCTGAAAGCTGAAAAATTCAGACAGGAAGAAGTACTCAAAAACAGCTTTCGTGAATTTTTCTATACGCTTCAGCCGGCAACAATCATTAAAGAAACACTTCATGAATTGTCACAGGATAAAGAAGTCCAGTTTGATCTTGCCAAGGCGGGACTGAACATGGGGGCTAACTTTATTATTGATAAAGTCCTTGGCAAAAATCGAAGCATAAAGGGGTATCTCAGTTCCCTTCTTCTCGAAAGAGTTTCAGGATCGTTTATCAACGACAATGTCTCCAAGATAATGGAAGGGGTCGGCAAATTCTTCAAACGGAATAACCAGAAAACAGAAAATAACAACCAACACTAAAACAAACACAAACAAAATAGAATCATGAAAGCAAACCTCTTAAAGATCACACTTCTCGGATGTTTTACATTAACTGTTCTGAACAGCTGCAGTTCACCTGAAAAAAAGGTTGAAGATGCGGAAGCAAAAGTGCAAGACGCAAAAAATAACGTGGTGGATGCAAAGCAGAACCTGGAGCAGGCAAAGTTGGATTCAGCCAATGATTATAGAAAATTCAGAGATGATGCGGAGGCGAAGCTTCAAAGCAATGATCAGAAAATCGCTGAACTGAAAGTTAAAATGAAACAGGAAAGAAAAGATGTTCGCGAAAAATATGAAAAACAACTTGATGAGCTTGATAAAAAGAATGCAGCTTTGAAAAACCGTATTCGTGATTATAAGGATGAGGACAAAGACAAATGGACTTCTTTTAAACACGGTTTTAATGAAGATATGGATGACCTTGGAAAGTCATTGAGTCGCATGGCTGAGAACAATATGAACAAGGAAAATAAATAAGAATTTTATTTTGGTGTGCCAGGAGAACGGCTACCGGGCTGTTCTCCTTTTTTTATGTACGGAACTCAAACTAATTAATTAACAGGAAATGAAAGCAACCAAACCTAATATTGGCATTCCTGGAAAGGAATTGACCAAAAGCGCCAATCTTCTCTCGGTAGTTTTAGCCGATCAGGTAGCACTTTATACAAAAACCAGAAAATTTCATTGGAATGTATCCGGAGAAAGCTTTATGGAACTTCATAAATTGTTCGAAGGACAGTATAAGCTCCTTGAGGAATCTATTGACGAAGTAGCAGAACGCATTAGCAAGCTGGGCTCCCAGACCATTGGAACAATGGCGGAATTTTCTGAACTCACATCAATCAAGGAAAAGCCGGGTAAGTATCCGGATTCAGCCGAAATGATTGCTGAACTACTTGGAGATCATGAGACCATTATCATTAACCTCCGCAAATGGAGTGCTATGTGCGGAGAAAAATTCAAAGATGCCGGAACCGCGGATTTTCTAACCCGTCTTTTGCAGGAGCATGAAACAATTTCCTGGACCCTGAGAAGATACCTCAATTAGAAACATCCGAAAAAGAAGATTTCATAAACGAATAAAATCACACACAATGGAAAAGTTAAATATCAAAGGAGACTGGAATCAGCTCAAAGGAAAACTGAAACAAAAATATTCAATGCTGACTGATGACGATCTGTTGTTTCAGGAAGGCAAGGAAGATGAATTACTCGGAAGGCTTCAGACCAAACTTGGAAAGACAAAAGAAGAAGTCAGGTCTTTCATCGAAAAACTCTAAATGATTCAAATACCCGCAAACGGGCCTGATGATACTGAATCATCAGGCCCGTTTTGCATCTGCATCACGCAAGCAGAATTAAAGCAGCGAATAGCTATATTTGTTTTTTAAATCGAACACATGAATTATAAGGACTATTATAAGGTATTGGGGGTTGACAAAAAAGCTTCAACGGAAGAAATAAAGAAGGCGTACCGCAAGCTGGCCGTTAAATACCATCCGGATAAAAATCAGGGAAATAAGGCTGCAGAGGAAAAATTCAAAGAAATTAGCGAGGCGAATAATGTACTCAGTAATCCCGAAAATCGTAAAAAATATGACGAATTGGGAGAAAACTGGCAACAACATACGAGCGCAAATAAAGGGGCCGATGATTTTGACTGGTCTCGTTGGAATGCCAGGAGGCAGCAACAACATCAGGATGCCCAATATGAAGACGACGAGCAGGGAGGGTTTTCCGATTTCTTTGAATCCGTATTCGGCAGTGGCTATGGTGGAAGGGGCGGGCGCAATGCGAAACGAAACATGCCGGGTGAAGATTACAATGCAGAAACAGAAATATCGCTCGAAGAGGCTTATGCCGGAACCAGCCGCCAGCTGAGTGTTAACCAATCGGTACTCGAAATCAATATACCTTCCGGCGTAAAGGAGGGCCAGGTATTAAGGCTTAAGGGAAAAGGAGGCAAGGGATATAACGGAGGCCCGGATGGAAACATACTGATTCGGGTTCATATACCTGTTCATCCGCTTTATCGACGCGAAGAAAATGATTTATATACAGATGCTGCTGTTGATTTGTATGTAGCTATACTTGGAGGCAAGGCACTGGTTCATACATTGAAAGGGCCAATCCGAATTGAGATACCACCTGAAACCGAAAATGGAAAAGTCTTAAGGCTGAAAGGCCTGGGCATGCCTGTATTCGGGAAAACGAAAGAAGCCGGGGATTTATACGTGAAGGTGAATGTTTTATTACCTAAAAATCTTAACAGCGAGGAAAAGGAGCTTTTCGAAAAGCTGGCATCCAAGCGCAAGGTCTGACAATTGATTATCTGCTCAGTACAAGCAGGACAAGTCCGGCCCCGTAATCTGAAAGATCCTACCGGATTTTTGTATGGATACGCAAAAATCTATGGGAAACCGGTAACACCAGCACTTCTGCCGACGTATCCGAATAAATACGGGACAAACAGTCTTTTGAATGCGTGTCTGTATATCACCGAATCTCCCAGCTGAATTTTAAATGTCCAGCGAATTATTTCCTCAGATCCTTGTAAAATCTTCCACCACCAACCTTGCACAATGTTTACCCTCCCTCAAAACGGAAATAAGGGCGAATGAAAAAAACATTGTATCAATTGTTCATGTCTGGGTTCGTCTCTTGCTTTATCTGGAGTAAAACCAGGATTGGATACAGGAATTGTCTTGCCTGGAACAAATTGCAAGCTAACCCCTCCTTTTTTGTTAAAACTGATTGATTTTCAATAAAATATAAGAGGTCGGTCATCCTGAAAAACGAAAAAACAGAAACAAAAGCCACTTTCTAGTACTCGGATATTTTACCGCTGATCTGGATTTGTCTACCGACAATTTGGTTTAATTCACCGAAATTTTTAGGTGGATATGTGTTTTGTTCGGTTATTTAAAATGAAAAGAGTGAGGCTGACAGGCTCTTTGAGAGGCAAAATCGGGAAAATCAGAACAGGACTGCCCGGATTTTCAGCATCACTTTATACGATTCATCCAATGCATTTACAGAAATACAAGACCAGATTTAGTTTTGCACGAATCATGTTTGCGAGTAACGAAAGGGACACATATTTTGTAAACCCGATTCACGTATAGGAAAAAAGCGTTTAAGAGATTCCCGGTAGGATATACCGGGAATTTGATCATGATTAGTGTTGAATAAAAAAGAAGCGACGATGGGCAGAATCACTCATTCCACAAAAAACAAAAATGCGGCATCCCTTAAAAATGGAACTGCTATCAAGAACGGAGCCGTTCTGAAAAACGGAACAGCAATTCATTCCAACGGCACATCCGCATTGCCAGAAGCAGAACTGTTTAATATTCTGCTGAAAGTCAGGAATGGCAATTTCTCCGTCAGATTGCCCGCCGATCAAACAGGTATAACCGGAAAAATATGCGATACGCTGAATGAGATTATCGAGTTGAATGAGCGGATGGTATTTGAATTCGAGAAAGTAGGAAACAGCATCGGTAAACAGGGAAAACTCACCAAGCGTGTTGAACTTGATGGCGCCAGAGGCTCCTGGGGCTCCTGCGTTGATTCTGTAAATACTCTTATCTCCGATCTTGTACACCCTACTATAGAAATTGCACACGTAATCACCTCTGTGGCTAAAGGAAACCTGTCGCAGGAGATGCCTCTGAATATTGAAGGGCATGCACTTCAGGGAGAGTTCCTCCGGATTGCAAAAGAGGTAAACGGGATGGTGAAACAGCTGAACCTCTTCTCGATGGAGGTAACCCGTGTGGCCAGGGAGGTAGGTACCGAAGGTAAACTGGGAGGACAGGCAAAGGTAAAAGGTGTGGGTGGTGTATGGAAAGACCTTACGGATTCGGTAAACCAGATGGCCAGTAACCTGACCGGGCAGGTGCGGAATATTGCGGACGTTACAACAGCGGTAGCGAAAGGTGACCTCTCCAAGAAAATTACGGTTGACGTAAAAGGTGAAATCCTTGAGCTGAAAAACACGATCAATACGATGGTGGACCAGCTGAACTCCTTTGCTTCCGAGGTAACCCGTGTTGCGCGGGAGGTAGGTACGGAAGGTAAACTGGGCGGTCAGGCCCAGGTAAAGGGTGTCGGCGGAACCTGGAAGGATTTGACGGATTCGGTAAATCAGATGGCCAGCAACCTGACAGGCCAGGTACGTAACATTGCTGATGTAACAACAGCAGTAGCGAAAGGTGACCTGTCCAAGAAAATCACAGTGGATGTAAGAGGTGAAATCCTCGAGCTTAAAAATACAATCAATACCATGGTTGACCAGCTGAATTCCTTCGGATCCGAGGTAACCCGTGTTGCACGGGAGGTCGGATCTGAAGGGAAACTCGGCGGTCAGGCCAAGGTACGTGGGGTAGGTGGTGTATGGAAGGATCTGACTGATTCCGTGAATCAAATGGCGAGCAACCTCACCGGTCAGGTGCGTAACATTGCCGAAGTAACAACGGCTGTGGCAAGAGGTGACCTCTCCAAAAAAATTACGGTAAATGTTGAGGGCGAAATCCTGGAGTTGAAAAACACAATCAACACGATGGTGGACCAGTTAAACTCATTTGGTGCTGAAGTAACACGTGTGGCGCGGGAAGTGGGATCAGAAGGAAAGCTTGGTGGTCAGGCGAAGGTTAAAGGTGTCGGCGGAACCTGGAAAGATTTAACGGATTCAGTAAACCAGATGGCCAGCAACCTCACCGGTCAGGTGCGTAACATTGCGGAAGTAACTACTGCCGTTGCCAACGGTGACTTATCTAAAAAAATTACGGTAAACGTTGAAGGTGAAATTCTGGAGCTGAAAGAAACGATTAATACAATGGTGGATCAGCTGAACTCCTTTTCTTCCGAGGTAACACGTGTAGCACGCGAAGTTGGAACGGAAGGAAAATTGGGAGGCCAGGCAAAAGTAAAAGGCGTAGGCGGCACCTGGAAAGATTTGACAGATTCCGTAAACAGGATGGCCAGCAACCTGACAGGTCAGGTGAGAAACATAGCTGAAGTAACAACCGCTGTAGCAAAAGGTGACCTTTCCCGCCAGATTACGGTGGATGTAAAAGGCGAAATCCTTGAGCTGAAAAACACGATCAATACAATGGTGGATCAGCTGAACTCATTTGCTTCCGAAGTAACCCGTGTTGCCAGAGAGGTGGGTACGGAAGGTAAGCTGGGTGGTCAGGCTCAGGTAAAGGGCGTTGGTGGCACCTGGAAGGATTTGACAGATTCTGTGAACCAGATGGCCAGCAACCTGACAGGCCAGGTGCGGAATATTGCCGAGGTAACAACGGCTGTGGCAAAAGGTGACCTGTCGCGCCAGATTACAGTGGATGTAAAAGGTGAAATCCTGGAGCTCAAAAATACGATCAATACCATGGTGGATCAGCTCCGCGCCTTTGCCTCTGAGGTAACGCGTGTAGCCCGTGAAGTGGGAACAGAAGGAAAGCTGGGTGGACAGGCAGATGTGCCCGGTGTAGCCGGCACCTGGAAGGATTTGACAGACTCCGTGAATCAAATGGCTGGAAACCTGACAGCTCAGGTTCGTAATATAGCCGATGTGGCGATTGCCGTAGCAAGCGGGGATATGTCACGTAAGATCACGGTGGACGTGCGGGGCGAAATTTTGCAACTGAAAGAAACGCTGAATACCATGGTGGATCAGCTCCGCGCTTTTGCCTCTGAGGTAACGCGTGTAGCACGCGAAGTAGGTACGGAAGGTAAACTGGGCGGACAAGCGAATGTGCCCGGTGTAGCCGGCACCTGGAAGGATCTGACCGACTCGGTAAACCAAATGGCTGGTAACCTCACCGCTCAGGTTCGAAATATTGCGGAAGTAACAATTGCCGTGGCGAATGGCGATATGTCTAAAAAAATTACGGTGGATGTGCGGGGTGAGATTCTGCAGCTGAAAGAAACAATCAATACCATGGTGGATCAGCTCCGCGCTTTCGCATCGGAAGTAACCCGGGTAGCGCGTGAGGTAGGAACAGATGGAAAACTAGGCGGCCAGGCATTTGTACCCGGTGTAGCCGGTACCTGGAAGGACTTGACAGACTCGGTAAATCAAATGGCCGGAAATCTTACCGCACAGGTGCGTAACATTGCCGAAGTAACAAAAGCGGTAGCAAGCGGCGATTTATCCAAGCCTATTACAGTGGATGTAAAAGGTGAAATCCTTGATCTGAAGAATACAATCAATACGATGGTTGAGCAGCTCAACTCCTTTGCATCGGAAGTAACCCGGGTTGCACGCGAGGTGGGAACAGAAGGTAAGCTGGGCGGTCAGTCTCAGGTAAAAGGTGTTGCCGGCACCTGGAAAGATCTGACAGACTCGGTAAATCTGATGGCCTCTAACTTAACAGGCCAGGTGCGCGGTATCGCCAAGGTTGTGACATCGGTAGCGAAAGGTAACCTGAAACAAAAATTATCCATTGATGCCAAAGGCGAAGTGGCACAACTGACAGATACGATCAATGAAATGATTGATACACTGGCAACCTTTTCAGATCAGGTAACAACGGTGGCCCGTGAAGTGGGTGCTGAAGGACGACTGGGAGGGCAGGCCAATGTACCGGGAGCTTCCGGTACATGGAAGAACCTTACCGAAAACGTAAACCAGCTTGCTGCGAATTTAACAACTCAGGTACGGGCGATTTCAGAGGTAGCATCAGCGGTGACGAAAGGTGACCTGACCCGGACCATTGGTGTGGAAGCAAAAGGAGAGGTGGAAGCCTTGAAGGATACGATCAACCAGATGATTGCCAACCTGAAAGCGACTACCCTGAGAAACCAGGAACAGGACTGGCTAAAATCCAACCTCGCGAAATTTACACAAATGCTTCAGGGGCAAAAGGAACTGAAGTCGGTGACAAAACGTATTCTGTCCGAACTAGCACAGGTTGTAACAGCACAGCACGGATTGTTTTATATCATGGAGCCCGGTGAAAGCCTTATCGATTCCAAATTAAAACTCATTGCTACTTACGCATTCGGAAAACGAAAGAACATATCCAATGAGTTTGCAATGGGTGAAGGCCTCGTAGGCCAGTGTGCACTGGAAAAGGAAAGAATACTTCTTACCCACGTTCCAAGTGACTATATACAAATCAACTCCGGGCTTGGAGAAGCCACACCTTTGAATATTCTTGTACTGCCTGTATTGTTTGAAGGCCAATTGAAGGCTGTTATTGAACTGGCATCCTTTGAAACATTCAGTCAGACTCACCAGGATTTTCTGGAAGGACTCACTGAAAGTATCGGTATCGTACTGAATACAATCGAAACAAACTCGCGTACCGAGGATCTCCTGACTCAGTCTCAATCATTAGCCAGTGAATTGAAAAGCCAGCAGGAAGTTCTGCGCAATACAAACGAAGAGCTGGAGGAGAAAGCGGGTCTTCTTGTTAAACAGAAGGAGGAAGTGGAGCTTAAAAACATGGAAGTGGAGGTTGCCCGTAAATCGCTCGAAGAAAAAGCGGCTCAGCTTACCCTTACATCTAAATACAAATCTGAATTTTTGGCGAATATGTCGCATGAGCTGCGTACGCCGCTGAACAGTCTTCAGATCCTGGCTCATCAGCTCATTCAAAACCACGAAGGCAATCTGACGGATCAGCAGATCCAGTTTGCTAAAACAATTCATTCCTGTGGCGATGACCTGATTCAGCTGATTAATGACATTCTCGATCTTTCCAAAATTGAGTCTGGTTATATCTCGGTTGATTTCTCACGTGTCAGCTTCCTGGAGATATCCAAATTTGTGGAGTCCACTTTCAGGCATATTTCTGCAGCCAAGCACCTGAAGTTCTCCATTGAGATGGATGAGAATCTGCCGGAGCATATCGAAACAGACCCTCAGCGTTTGAATCAGATCCTGAAAAACCTTTTATCCAATGCGTTTAAGTTTACGGAAAAAGGAAGTGTGCAGCTCAAAATTTATAATGCCCGCAAGAACTGGAGAGATAAAAATCCGAACCTCGAACATGCAAAAACAGTTATTGCATTTGAGATATCAGACACGGGGATTGGCATTTCGAGAGACAAACAGAACATCATATTCGAGGCATTCCAGCAGGCCGAAGGTTCTACGAGCCGGAAGTATGGAGGAACAGGGCTGGGCTTATCAATCAGTCGCGGTCTTTCCGACCTGCTAGGCGGAACAATTGAACTGGAGAGTGTGGCAGAAGAAGGAAGTAAGTTCACGCTGTTCCTGCCAATCGATTACATACCCGAAGGGCATGATTCCCGCCAAAGCAACCTCCTCGTTGATTCCGGGCCTCAGCCGGTGAAAGCATCTGCTCAGGCAATTGCGCGTCCTCTGAACACCCAGTTCATGGCCGATGAAGTAGGCGACGACAGAAAGGATATCGATCAGGAAAATACAAATGAAAAAGTGGTGCTTATTGTTGAGGATGATCTGAATTTTGCAAAGATCATGCTGGAGAAGGCCAGGTCCAACGGAATGAAAGCTGTTGTTTCGACAAAAGGAGGTGAAGTGATTGATTTCCTGAACCACTTCCATCCGATGGCGATTACACTCGACATTAACATCCCGGATATGTGCGGACTGAAAGTGCTGGACCGCATTAAAAATGATTTGAACTTCAGGCATATTCCTGTTTTTGTAATCTCCTCCGAAGAAGATAAAACAATTGGAATGAAGAGGGGTGCACGCGGATTTTTGTCGAAGCCGGTGAGCGATGAAGCCTTGACAGCGGTTTTCAAGGAAATAAATAACATCAGTTTACAGCCGTTAAAGCATCTTCTGATTGTGGAGGATCAGGAAGCGGAATCTGTTGAACTCAGAAAAATGATTCAGGGCGATGATGTGGAAATCAAAACTGCTAAAACGGTCAAAGATGCTCTGATGCTTCTGCAGACCCAGGTATTTGATTGCATTATTCTGGATCTCGTATTACCGGATGGGCCGGGAATGTCAGTAATCAAAGAACTGGAAAAGCAGGATCTTTCAAACCACACTTCTGTTATTGTGCATTCAGCAAAGAACATTGCTAAAAAGGAATATGCTCAGCTGAACCGGTTTGTCAAGAGCATCATTGTAAAGGATAAGAATTCCATAGAGCGCGTACTCGATCAATCGGCTTTGTTCCTGCATCGTGTACACAGTAAGCTGCCAGTGGAAATGCAGAAACGGATAGAGCAATACCGCTTGTCGGAAGATGTGCTTAGGGGCAAAAAGGTGTTGCTGGTGGATGATGATGTCAGAAATCTGTTTGCTTTAACAACGGTTCTTGAAAGATACAAAATGACCGTTGTAAACGCGGAAAGCGGTCAGGAGGCGATCTACCTGTTGCAGCAGTCGAACGATTTCGATATTGTGCTTATGGATATCATGATGCCCGAAATGGATGGCTATGAAACCATGAAACGAATCAGGAAAGATGCCAAGAACAATGACATAACTATTATTGCTGTAACTGCGAAAGCCATGAAAGGCGACCGGCAAAAAAGCATTGAGTCCGGCGCTTCCGATTATATTACGAAACCTGTAAATGTGGATCAATTATTATCATTAATAAGAGTGTGGCTGAAATAGCAGACATAGGAAATGAATGGAGTGCTCACGCTAAAACGAACGGTTTGGAGATGAGGAAGGAAGCTATTGTCAAAATATTGCTGGTAGATGACCGCCCCGAGAATTTACTTTCACTGGAGGTGCTGTTATCAACGCATGCTTATCAGGTATTTAAGGCGAACTCAGGGAGAGAGGCCCTGAAGACTTTGTTGCGTGAACCTGATCTGGCACTCATCCTCATGGATGTTCAAATGCCGCTGATGGATGGATTTGAGACAGCTGAGCTAATCCGGCAGAATGAAAAATTCAGATTTATTCCTATTATTTTCCTTACAGCTACAAGTGATACTCCGGAGAACGTACACAAAGGATATCAGGCTGGAGCCGTCGATTATTTGCTAAAACCCATTGTGCCGGAAATCCTGAAGGCAAAGGTTTCTGTATTTGCCGATTTGTATAAGAAAAACTTTGACCTTCAGGCAAAAACGCAGGAGCTGGTTTTGCTGAATAAGGAAATGATGTTACGCACCGAGGAGTTGATCCGTGTTAACAATGAACTTGAGAAATTTGCTTACGTGGCCTCCCATGATATGCAGGAACCGCTCAGAACAATCACAAGCTATATTCAATTACTCCAGTCGAAATTGAATGGCAAGCTGGACTCTGAAGCCACGGAGTTTATGGATTTTGTTACCAGTGCAAGTCTGCGTATGCGGAAAATAATTGTTGACTTGCTGGAGTACTCAAGAATTGGACGAAGCGAGCGACCATTTGAAGAAGTGAATTGCCGTAAAGTGCTGGATGAGGTTCTTGCAAATCTGAAAAAAAGCATTGATGACAATGCCGCCCAAATTGAGATCGATGAGATGCCTGTTATTCAGGCAAATTACATGCAAATGGTTCAACTCTTTCAGAACCTCCTGGGCAACGCAATTAAATTTAAAAGCAACAGGAGCCTTTGTATAAAAGTTTCGGCCCGCGAATTTCAGGAGCACTTTGAGTTTTCCATAGAAGACAACGGGATAGGCATTCAACAGATTTATGAGGACAGGATTTTTGAAATATTTCAGCGCTTACATACCATAGATAAATATTCGGGAACCGGTATCGGATTGGCGATCTGTAAGAAAATAACCGAACGACATGATGGCCGGATATGGATGACTTCAACCATTGACCAAGGGTCAGTGTTTTATTTTACAATCAGGAAGAGGCCTCCTTTGTCAATCCCATCCATAAACTAAGGCAATAATAGAATCAAAAAGCCCTTCGGAATTCCGAAGGGCTTTTTGATTGTATAAGATGCGTGATCAGGATTTGATGAAACGCTTAGTGATGATTGAATGCGTGTCAAGGTTCGTTACTTTAATGAAGTAGCAACCTGTAGTGAAACCGGAAACCGAAAGACGGTTCAGGCTATTGTTGTTGGCAGTAGTCAGGACCGTGCGCCCGGTAACATCAATGATTTCATACAGATAGTTTGCACCACCTGAGTTTATTATTTGAATATTCAGGTAATCCGTTGATGGATTCGGATACATTTCCACTGATGTAACGGCATTCACGTTTTCTGTGATACCCATGGCAGCGTTATTGTCGCTTACAGCAAATGGGCTCAGGGAAGAAATACCGTTACGTGTCAGCTCATAGGTTGAATTAACACCGGCTGAAGCTGAAGCTATTGTGTAGGTATCCCATACTGAGTTTTTATAGTGACTGATATAAGCATGTGTTCTGTCGAAGCTGTTGACTTCAGCAGCACCTACCCAGGCCAGTTTGAGGTTCATGTTTACATTCAGGCCGGAAGCGGCATCGATCAGCCATGTCCTGTCAACTACGCTTGCAGAATTGGCAGTGTTATATCCGGAAGTACCGTTTGTGAGTACACCTGACATAACCCGTACCATGAAGTTACCGGTTGCACCGGAAGCAGTTTGCTGAATGCCGGCAGGAGAGTAGTCCGACAAAGTTCCAACAGGGAATGTAACGAATGCAGATCCACTGTTAACCGCCATTTGCAGGCGTCCAGCACCGGTAGTTGCTATGTATTTGGCGTTGTCGTACCCATTGATCAGTGCGGCAGCAAGAACCTGAAGGTCGCTGTTGATCAGTACAAGTTTGCCTTTTACAAAGTCAATTTCGCTGTTGATGATAAGCATTGTTCCTAAAACGATGTTTCCACCGGTTAAGTTAAGCTTCAGCCTTTTCAGGTTTTGGTTGGAATTGTCGAAATAGAGTGTGTCATCTGTTGCTGAAGTCAGGTTTAAAACAAGTGATGAGCTGGTGCTGCCGATAAAAGGAGCAGCAGAGCTTTGCCACATAGTTCCGTTAACAGTAAGCGTGTCACCGTTGAGATCAAGTTTACCCGAGGTGAGGTTCAGTTTGCCTGCTACTGTGATGCTGTTTTTCAATTTCACGCTGTTGGATGGCCCGACAAGTGAAATGCTGAGATTGGATAAACCGGATCCGGTCAATTCAGTTCCGGATGTATTGGATCCGCCCATGTATTCAACATTATAAGCAGCTGTTCCGACGAAAGTTCCGCTGTTGACAGCCATAGAGCCGCCTTCAACATGTATAGTGCTTGCTGCATTCATGGTTAAGGTTGAACCGCTTTCAAGGCTGAATGAACCGTTCATGAGCTTCAAATGACCAGAAATCGCCAGAGCAGTCATAAGTTTTGCTTTGCCATTGTTTGTCAGAGAAATTGTAAGGTCACCAAGGGCTGATCCGCTGGTGAAGGCAAGACCATTTGTCAGGGATGCTGTTCCGGTAAGGGACATGTTTGAAGTGGATGAGCTTGTAAACATTGAACCGGAGTTCATCTTGAGATCGCCTGCCAATGTCAATTGCCTGGCAGTGATGTCAAAAATGCCGGCTGACATTTGCAGATTCCCGTTGACTACCAGATTAGCAGCCAATGTAAGTGTCTGACTGTTGTCCGTCATTCTGATATAAAGGTTCTGAACGGAAGATGAATTAAGTTCCAGCCCTGAAGTTTTTGATGCACCTACATACAATACATTGTAACTGCTTCCTGTGTTGAAGGTACCGCCACCGATTGTAATGCTTCCGCTGTTCATGCGAACAGTAGAATTGGTTTTCATGGTCAGGTTAGCTCCTGTACTTAAAAGTATGCTGCCGGCATCCAGGTTCAGTGTGTCGGTGATGTTTGCGATCGCAGTAAAGACCAGTGTAGCGCCTGAGTTCATCAGGGTTTTTACCGTCATGCTTCCCGTGAAAGTGCTGGTTGCAAGTGTCTGGAATGTGATCTGACCCACAGAAATAATTCCCGTTCCGGCAAGTGAGCCCTGCACCATGGTGATTGTGTAAGGTGTGGTGTTATCAAGCGACCCGTTTACAGTGAAACTGTTGATGGGTGTGCCGCTATAACTTACATTCATATCCAGTACAACATGAATGCTGCTCGGGATAACGATATCCTGAGCTGAAACAGTAGCTCCGGGAGCAGTTCCTCCCCAGGTTGCTGCGCTGCTCCAGTTTCCCGAAGCCACGGCCGTATAAGCGCTTGCTTTTGCGCAGAAAGCAACCAGCATTGCAATGGCAAAACCGGTTTTTAGTATGTATTTTTTCATTTGCCTTATTTTTAAATTGTGTAATTAAATTGATTGTAACCAGGGAATACTTATTCCTGATCTTCAACAAAATTACCAGGCAGGGCCCTTTTACAGACGGACATTCGTTATAACCACAGTTCTGATCGCTGAGTCTTTGAAATCGGAAGCTGGTGGTACGGAGGATTAAATAGGTTAGTTTGGGCAGAGGGAACCCCTGTCTGATTGGCTCAACTTTTCCTGTTTCTGATTCAGGCAGATTGAATTACAAGGTATTGGAAAAGATCAGAACATTTTTTCCAGGCTGGGAGCCTGGGGCAATAAAAGCTTCGAACCGGTTTCGGTAATCAATAGCTCATCTTCAATGCGGATACCGAATGCTCCCGGGATGTAAATGCCGGGCTCATTGCTGAACATATTGCCCGATTGAAGCAGTCGCTTATTGCCTCCTACCAGGTAATACCACTCGTGCCCATCCATTCCTATGCCATGACCCAGGCGATGCGTGAAATAGGTATACCCCGGACCATAGCCTTTTGCTGTTATCAGCTGCCGTGCGGCCGCATCCACCTGCTCAGCCGGAATGCCTGGTTTGGCAGCTTTAAGTGCGGCATCCTGCGCCTCCCTTACAATAGCCCATACTTCTTTCATCTTTTCCGTGGGCTTACCGAAAACAGTGGTTCGGGTAATGTCAGACTCGTAACCTTCCACGGAACAGCCTCCGTCAATCAACACGATATCGCCTTGCTTCAGACGGTTTTCTTTTACCAAACCATGAGGGTATGCAGAAGCCTCACCAAAAAGCACAAGCGCTCCGCCCTGCACTCCGGCTTGAGAAAAAAGGCGGGAAATTATTTTACCGAACTCTTTTTCTGTCATTCCTTCCTGAAGCTGTTTCACAGCTTCAGTATAAACCTGAGCGGTTATATCATTGGCGATTTGCATCAGCTCTATTTCGTGTGCGGACTTAATGCTGCGGCAGCCTGCAGTGACCGGAGTGGCGCTTTGCAGGGAGATGGCTGTGAGATTTTTCTGGAGATTTTCCACAATGAAATAACGTGTGCTTTCTTCAAGTCCCAGCTTTGCAGCAGCAAGCCCCTGTTTTTTCAGGACAGATCCAATGAGTTCATAAGGGTTTTCATTTTCCTGCCAGGTATATACTTTAGCATCTCCAACCTGTTCTTTGGCCCGGCCTTCTTCGAATTTCGGGGCAATGTAAAAGGCCTCGCCAGCCTGAGGCAGAATGAGCACAAACAAACGCTCACTGTGCCCCCAGCTGACTCCTGTGAAATATTGCAGACTGGTTTCACCCTCCAGAAGAATGGCATCCAGTTTGTTTTCTTTCATCAGCCGCTTTGCAGTTTCCTGTCGCCCCAGCCTTTCCTGGGAAGAGATGGGTTTGATTTCTGCATGAAAAGGAAAAAGGATGGACGGTCTCTGCTCTGTTGGAAATGAAACGGCAGGTGCAAGAACAGCTAGTCCGGCCGCTGCACCACTTGATTTGATAAAATTTCTCCTGTTCATGGCGATTGCTTTTGTATGGATGCAAGTTAATCTTCTTTCTCAAAAGAGGAGATTGGCAGAAATGGAAAAGCCACCCGGGATAGCGGATGGCTTTTTCCATATAAAGGAAATTTATACCAGTGCAATATCAAACTGTACCAGGTCAATGAATTCCTGAACGCGTTCATCCACCTGCTTTTGAGTGAGCCCCACAAGCTTTTCAACACCGAATTTCTCAACAGTGAAAGAGGCCATGGCCGAACCGAAGATGATGGCGCGTTTCATATTCTCGAAAGAAATATCCTGTGTTTCGGCCAGATATCCAATGAATCCACCCGCAAAGCTGTCGCCTGCACCGGTTGGATCAAATACTTCTTCCAGCGGGAGAGCAGGTGCAAAAAACACCTGTTCCTTGTTGAAAAGAAGAGCACCGTGTTCGCCTTTTTTGATGATCAGGTATTTCGGTCCCATTTTCAGAATTTTGGCAGCGGCCTTCACCAGAGAATACTCTCCTGACAGCTGGCGCGATTCGGAGTCATTGATGGTGAGCACATCCACCATGGCAAGCGTTTCTTTCAACTCGTCAATAGCTGTGTCCATCCAAAAATTCATGGTATCGAGTACGATCAGTTTAGGACGACGCTTCAGCTGAGACATCACCTTGCGTTGAACCGTTGGCATCAGATTGCCCAGCATCAGAAAGTCACAATCCTGATAGGAAGCAGGAACAACCGGATCAAATTCTCCCAGTACATTCAGTTCAGTGGCCAGGGTATCGCGGGTATTCATGTCGTTGTGATAACGGCCGGACCAGAAAAAAGTCTTTTTGTCTTTCAATATCTGAAGGCCTTCCACCTCTACGTGATGATCTTTCAGCATCTGAATGGCTGATTGGGGAAAGTCTCCTCCAACAACTGATACGAGATTGATTTTTTTCTTTGTGAAGTAAGAAGCGGCTAAAGAAATATAGGTCGCGGCACCTCCCACAATTTTATCGGTTTTGCCAAAAGGCGTTTCAATGGCATCAAAAGCAACAGTTCCAACTACTAAAAGGCTCATATAAGGGGTTTTGATTCGTTGCGCAAATATATTGGATATTTGTGACTCTCAGCTCTTGAATCCTGATTTTGAAGACGCGGTTTTCCGGCAACAAGAGAATAAAATAATGCAGAGGGCTGAATACACCTGCTAATTGAAATAATGTTTTTCCTGTCAAGGAAGCTTTGCGCGCTAAAAGGCATAAATTATTGATAAGCAGGCAGATATACAGGATTGTTCTGTGGTAAAAACGGGATACTGACTAAGCACTAAAATAGGTGATATAAGCCCTGTTAAGCAGGATGAATAACAAATCATCTATCTTGCGGCTAATGAAGAACAGACTTTGCTTACTCGCCCTCCTCATTTATTCCATTGCTTCTGCTCAAACCAACGCTGTGGTTGATAGTTTGGAAAGAGTCCTGAAAACCCAGAAAAACGATACCAACAGGGTTAAAACACTGAATGAACTTGCCTGGGAGTATAGTTCCTCAGACCTCTCCAAAGGGAAAATGTACGGCAATGCCACCGTGGATCTGGCTTGCAGGCTGAATGATATCAGGGGCAGATCTTCTGCCTATAATACACTCGGAAATATTTATTCCGATGAGGGTAATAATGCCGAGGCGCTTCGGTGCTATCAGCTTTCCGTCAAAGACAAGGAAGATATCAAAGATGAAAAAGGGGCAGCTACCGTATATAGCAACATCGCAATCATCTACCGGACCCTTTCGGATTCTTTTCATGCATTGAGCTTTAACAGAAAGGCACTGAATAAAAGAGAGCAGCTTCATGACAGAAAGGGGATGGGAGACTCCTATAACAATATGGGTAACATCTACCGTGATTTCGGAAGATATGAAGATGCCCTTACCTGCTATCAAAATGCACTGAAGATCAGAAATGAATTGGGCGATAAGCGGGGAGTGGCTTTTACACTCAATAACCTGGCAACTGTTTATGACGATCGCTCGGATTTTAACCTGGCCCTGAATTATAACTACAAGGCAGCCAAATTGCTGGAGGCAATAAGCGATAATAATTCACTGGCACAGGTTTACAACAATATCGGTGTCATCAATAAAAAACTGAAGAATCTCGATCAGGGGATTAAATACAGCAACATGGCCCTTGTCCTTGCTGAGAAGGTCGGGAACAAGACATACCTGCGAAATGCTTATGGAAACCTGGGAGATTCTTATGTGGACAAAAAAAACTTTCCAGCGGCCCGGGCTAATTACGAAAAGGGACTGGCTCTTGCGGTAGCATCTGATTTTAAAGAAATGCAGGCTCATTTCGAAATCGGACTTGCGATTTGCCTGGAGAATGAGAATCGGATTCAGGAGGCGGAAGCAGCCTTTAAAAATGCAATCCGGATCGTAACGGAGACAAAAAGCGAACGCGACCTGGCCCGTTACTCCAATGCACTGGCAGCCTTTTATTGCCGGCAAAACAAAAAAGAGGATGTTCAATACCTGCTCAACCGGAGCATTGCCATTGAGAAGAAAAAAAGCTATCCGGATGAGTTGAAAAAATCCTACCGCACATACGCCGACTATTACCAGGGCCCGGCCAGGGATCTGGAAAAATCCACTTCCTATTATAAACTTTATTGCAAACTGGATGATTCGCTGTTTGCCGAGGATGTGGCCATCCGTTTCGCTGAACAGCAGATACGGTATGAAACAGAAAAAAAGGAAAAGCAAATTTTACTTCTGAAACAGCAGGAAGAAATCAAGTCTCTTCAACTGTCAGAACAGCACCTGGAGCTGGAACAGAAAAAATTTCTGCTCTTTGGCAGTGCCTTGATCATTCTCCTTTTATTGGTTTCGGGTTATTTTTATTTTTCAATACAAAAAACAAGGGCACAACAGCGCCAGCAGGCTGCCGTACTTGAAACAGAAGAAAAGGAACGTACAAGGATTGCGAAAGACATTCATGACGATCTCGGTTCCGGTCTTTCCAAAATTAAATTTCTGACAGAAGTGGTTTCCAGAAACGTTGAGCCGAAGTCAGAGAGCCAATCAGCCATCCGGTCAATTTCAGAAACAGCTGTTTCTCTTGTCGAAAACATGCGCGATCTGATCTGGGCACTCAACCCGGAAAATACAACGCTCCAAAACCTTGTTATACGGATGAGGGAATATAGCAGCGATTACCTGAGTGATTTTCCAATGGAGCTTAGTCTTGACATTCCGGATCATATTCAGGACATAAGAATAAGTACGGAAGCACACCGCAATCTATTTCTGATACTCAAGGAAACACTTCAGAACATTGTAAAACATTCAGCTGCAGATAAAATTCACATAACAGTAGCTGTTGATCCTGATTTATTCAGCCTGGCGGTTTCTGATAACGGCAAAGGCCTGGATCCAGCCTCGCCAAGCAATGGAAATGGGCTTAAAAACATCAGGCAAAGGGCTGAGGCATTGGGTGGCACGGCAGACATGCACTCTTCTCCCGGAAAAGGATTACTGATGACTTTATCCGTTTCTTTGAAAAACATCAGAAAGGCATAATACTACTTAAGTTGTAGAAATCAAGTCATCTGCTAAATTACATTTGTGTCATGGAAATTAAAGTTGGAATCATCGAAGACGAACGCGAAATAAGCGAAAGCCTGAAAGCATTGATTCAGGGGAGTGAAGGGTTTTCCTGTGAGCACATATTTGCCAACGGAGAAGACGCAATAGCTGCAATACCGGGGCTGAAACTGGATGTGGTGCTGACAGACATACATTTGCCGGATAAAACAGGCATTGAATGTGTGTCGCAATTAAAACCCCAGTGTCCCGATACACAGTTTTTGATGTGTACCTCTTTTGAGGATACCGACTCGGTATTTAAAGCGCTTAAGGCCGGAGCAACGGGCTACCTGACAAAAACGACGCAGCCGTCCAAACTGTTGGATGCCATTGTGGAAGTTCATAAAGGCGGCTCGCCCATGAGCAGCCACATAGCCCGTAAAATTGTCGCCTCTTTTCAGGAGACAGTCAAAAACAAGGAACTCGAAATATTATCCCAGCGGGAACAGCAAATACTGGAACTGCTTTCCAAAGGTCTCCGCTATAAAGAAATTGCGGATAAGCTTTGCGTGAGCACGGAAACGGTACGAACTCACATCCGTAACATCTATCAGAAGCTTCAGGTGAATTCCCGCACCGATGCGCTCAACAAAGTATACAAGAAATAAGATTACTACTTATATGTGATTGACCTGCTTCGTTTCTTCAGCGAAGTTTGTACACCATCCAACCCCGATTTATGAGCAAGCTTTTATTGAAGAAGCTCTCCGCGAGAGAGAAACAAGTCTTTATTTTATTGTCTGAGGGCCTGCGATACAAGGAAATGGCCATACGCTTGAATATAAGCATTGAAACCGTTCGCACCCATGTGCGTAATATCTACAAAAAACTGGAAGTCAGTTCCAGAACGGACGCACTGAACCGGGTCTTCAAAAGGCCTTCAAATTACTACTAAAGGGTGATTGTGCAGGGTTGGTTTATCCGCGATGTTTGCAGGACAAAATCCAACCCATGAAGACTAAAACAAATACCTTCCTCAGGCAACCCCATGTATTATTGACAATTCTGTTCGCTTTGTCCGGCTTTTTTCGGGCACAGGGCCAAAGTCCTATCGGGCATACTGATATGAATATCGGAGTTGGGTTTTCCCACACGACTTACAAGACAGATCCCAGTTATTATGCCGGCGAAGGACTCGCCGGTCACATTCATACATCTCTGATCGGATGGTGGACAGATCTGGAGGCCAAACACAGACTTGTATTGGGCGATTATCTCGGAGCCGACCTGTTCATGGGCGGCAGAGAATATTCAGAACCCACAGTTGTATATAATTCGGATGGAAATCAGTTAGGTAAGCACTTTTATTGGGGAGGAGCTATTGAATTTGGTTTTCAGGGCTATTTTCGGATTATCCAGGACCTGGATATCGGAGCAAAGCTCTACTACAGCGCCATTGTTGACAATACCCGCATTCGTGGAAATACAGGTAACGACGATAACCAGGTCATAAAAATTCAGGGGCGCTATAAACGTATTATGATAGAATATGGCTACAAGACAAAGAGCCTCTTGTTCTTCAAAAGCACAAAAGAAAGCCTGACTCAGGACTTCCACAGCATCTGCATCAAATACTTTTTTAACCTGGAGAAAAAGTATCACGTTGGCATTAAGTGGGACAGGTACAGTGACCCTGGACTTTACTTTGACAACATTCAACACGGCGGATTCGAAAGTGAGAACATCCGGATTTTCTATGGAATGATGTTTTAACCCCGGAATTGAATTACTACTAAATGGTGATTGCCGCATTACCCCGTCCGGCCTATGTTTGCCGGACAAATACTAACCCCTAAAATACCAGGAAAATGAAATTAAACTATTTGTTACTAAGCGCACTTTCTGTCTTCACACTGCTTGAAACAGCAACGGCGCAGACCACCATTGAGAAAACGGTTCCCCTCTCAAAAAAAGCATCCAAAGGTTATTTCTACGATGCCAGACAAAACCCCGAAACCGGAAACATTGAAGTGGTGTATAAGTTTAAGAATAACTCAAGCGACGAAAAAGGAGCTTATGAGACCTATTATTTCGACAAAGACCTGACTCCGTTGAAACAGGAGGAAAGCAGCGTGCTGAAATCGGATATAGCCGATAAACCGGATTACAAAAGAACGTATGTCTACGCAACAGTCGGTGGTTGTACTTCTTTCAATATCCTCAGCAATAAATTACACCTCACACGACTGAGCTTCGATTATACCTGGAACACCGACAAGAAAGGGTATGTCAGAAAAAGAACAGATGATACAGAGATAAAACCAGCAAATGATGAAAAACGCGCGTACAGCGGATACATCTCCTTTGCCAATTCAGAAACAGGAAACTTAATGGTGCTGGCTGCTTCCGAAACAAAAGGCGAGAAAGGCAAACTTCAAAAAGATTTTGTTTTGCTGGATGTAAAAACAGATCTGAGCACAACGGAAATTCCGCTTCTGAGCGAATCATCACAACTGGTCTATTCCGGAATACTGCAGAACCCAAGCGATGAATCGGGTGAACTGTCGGTTTCCGAATCAGAAGGCGATATTTCCAAAGCCGATATGTTCTTCATCTTTGCGCCCAGCTTCAACAAAAACAGCACCGCTGATTACAAAAAATACACCTATATCAGAGCCGATAAAAACGGTAAAATCAAAGCGAATATCAAATTCGACAGCCCATCACCCAACCTGATCATTACAGGTCTGGTGCAGAATGCAGATGGATCTTTTTACCTCTGCGGGTCCTACAACAACCTGGATAAGACGTTTGATCAGCTTTATCAGGAGTATTCACCCTTGCCAAACCCCTGCTATACCGAAGGACTGAACCACCGCATGACCGTGTATGAAAACAAGACCGAAAAACTGGAAATGAATTATTTCAGTCTGTTTAAATTCAAGGACGACAAAGTGGAGTGGAGCAAAAGCACCCCGATCGAGCAGTTTGAGAAAGTGCTGAAAAAACCGGCCAGCCAGAAAAAAACGGTGGCTTACAAAGGAAACCGATTGAAAATACAGACGATCGGTAAAATGTCCAATGGTGATCTGATCATTACGGGTCAGCTGCTTGGCAAAGTGATGATCGACAAATTGTATCACAAGTCTTATAAAGATGTGGTCTGCTTCCAGCTCAGTCCTGTCGGTGAGATCAAAGCACAATACGGGATTAAAACAGAGTCCTCTTCCGACGACCTGAACACGATTTATGAAATGGATCAGTCGGTCATTCCATCTGCTGACGGTAAATATTGCTACCTGAGTATTCTCGAAACAAATGTTTCCAAAGGATACGCCAATTATTTCGATGCGGTAAATGGCGTAAAAACCTATTATGCCGATTACTCTCCTTCGGTTGCTAAAATCAACCTCAGCACCAATACGATTGAGCAATATTCATTGCTGGGTGAAGGAAAATACAAACTGAAGAAGAAGAAACCCTGTTTGTACAATGAAAAGGAAAAGGCGATGTATTATTTCGGAAGTGATGGAAGCAAGAATGTATGGGTGGCTAAATATCCGATGCAATAAGCAATAAGGATGAGCAAGACGCCCGTTTCCGGCTTTCCGGAGCGGGCGTTTTGCCTTTCTGAAAGCATCGGTCAAGCCCCTAATGCCCTCATTTTTAATAGGTTTCGATTTATTACCCGAATAGTATTGTATAATTGCATTCAAAACCCTAATATTGCACTCCTTTTTTGGGGGAATACCCCTGAAAGGGTTGAATAACCAGAATAAAATACACCAGATTCCCTGGTAGCTCAGCTGGTTAGAGCACATGACTGTTAATCATGGGGTCGCTGGTTCGAGCCCAGCCCGGGGAGCAGAAATACAGAGTGAGTGTGAGAGCGAGAGCGATGACACTCACTTTTTTGTTTTTAACGATTGAAAGCCCCAAAGGATCTAATTAACTCTGGTTAGAGTCCCGCAAGGCGGGATTAATCATGGGGTCGCTGGTTCGAGCCCAGCCCGGGGAGCAGAAATACAGAGTGAGTGTGAGAGCGAGAGCGATGACACTCAATTTTTGTTTACTTATATGCCGTTCTTCATCTACATATTATATTCTAGCACTTCCGACCTATACTATGTAGGTTATTCAGAGGATGTAGCAAAGCGTCTGCATCAACACAACAACCCCCAGCGTACAAAGTTTACTTCCAAACACCTTCCTAGTAT
>DASYGQ010000263.1:0-3477 GCA_035999585.1 Bacteroidia bacterium
TGCTGATCGTTTTTTTCAGGTTAAAATAATTGTTTCCGAACAACTCAAGTATACGTACAAAATTACTGGGGTTGCCAACATCCATCGCGTTTGAAATTGTTGATACAGGAGCCGAAGGGATAAAAGTACCAGTTGTCACAAAATCTGTAAAAGGCTTGTTCGCGTTGCACGCTGCCACAAAATGCCTGACTGGCAAACCGGAGGCATGTGCGAGCAATCCTGCGCATAAGTTCCCAAAGTTACCCGATGGAACTGAAATCACAGGAGGCTTCGGATGAGGCCATTGCTGCAAAGCAAAAAAGTAATAAAACTGCTGTGGAAGCCAGCGTGCAACATTGATCGAATTTGCAGATGTGAGAATGAATCGGTCATTCAGATCCTTATCCTTAAAAGCCTGTTTGACCAGGCTCTGGCATTCATCGAAGGATCCACGAACCTCCAATGCAGTAATGTTCTTGCCGGCACTGGTTAGCTGCAGTTCCTGTATGTGACTTACTTTCCCGGAAGGGTAAAGTATAATGACATCCACTCCATCCACGTCCAAAAAACCATTGGCAACTGCACTTCCCGTATCACCTGAGGTTGCTACAAGAACGGTTAATCTATGAGTAAATGTTTTGGAAAACCAGGCGAGACAACGGCTCATAAAACGAGCACCGGTATCTTTGAACGCCAGCGTCGGGCCATGGTAAAGCTCCAGCGAATATACCTTTTCATTGATCCACTTCAAAGGAAAGGGGAAGCTGACCGTTTCCTCACAAATGCGGTAAAGCTCCTCCTCAGGAATACTGTCTCCGGTATAAGGTCTGATGACATCGAAGGCAATATCAGGTTTTGATTTGTTTTTCATAGCCTCGATCCAGGAAGAAGGCAACAAGGGAATATATCCAGGAAAATAAAGGCCTCCATCGGGCGCCTGTCCGCTCATTGCTGCTTCCCGAAAGCTTTGAGGAGGTGATTGTTTGTTCAGACTGTAATACTTCATTTGTGTCTTTATATTAAAATATCTGTGCTGGGTTTTCACCGGCTTATCGGATTTGAACGCCTTCCTTACTGATTGTGGTGACGTAAGTATGAAATGGCAGGCCGATCTCCGTGTAAACAGAAGCTACGGCCTTTTCAACTTTTATGGCCGTACTCTCTTCTTTCGAAAACATAAAGATTGAGGGTCCGGACCCTGAAATACCTCCTCCCATTGCACCTGCATTCATGCTTTCCTGTTTGATTCTGCTGAATGCAGGGATCAGGATACTTCGGGTCGGCTCCACAATTACATCTTCCAGCGACCGGCTTATCAGATTATAATCGCCTTTCATAAAGCCCGCCACAAGCCCTGCAATATTTCCCCATTGTCGGACAGCGTCTTTCAGAAGTACTCTTGTACGGAGTATTTCCCGTGCATCCGAGGTACGTACTTCTATCTGAGGGTGAATAACCGTAACAAAAAGAGGAGGGAAATCAAGAGGCACAATATCGACCGGTTGGGATGACCTTATGAGTGTAATTCCGCCATAAATGCAAGGCGCAATGTTATCGGCATGTTTTACACCGGATGCTACCTGTTCCCCGCACATAGCGAAACGAATCAGGTCTTGCCGGTTAAACCTGTCGCCGAGAAGGGAATTAGCCCCGACAACGGCCCCTGAAGCACTTGCAGCACTTGATCCTATACCACTTCCGGGCTTGATTGCTTTTGTGCTATCCACATCAAAGCCGATATGTCCCTGGGTTTCGGAAAGCATGGCCAGCAGGGAAGCTCCTATTACATTTTGTTCCGGCTCCACCGGCAAGCCAAATGAATCCAGATTCGTTATCCTCACTCCTGGAGTCCGGGAAATGCGAATTGTTAGTTTATCACAGGGATTGCTGAGCGCGAAGCCAAGAACATCAAATCCACAAACAATATTGGCGACTGTTGCCGGTGCATAAACAGTAACTTCATTTAAATCATTTTTCATTTTGAAAATATCTTTATTTATTACACTGTATTAAATTCTTGCCGCTCTTATGATGTCCGCAAATATTCCTGCTGCTGTTACATCTGCGCCAGCTCCTGCCCCTTTGATAACCAAAGGCTGGTTCTCATATC
The DNA here is from genome assembly GCA_035999585.1 of Bacteroidia bacterium. Taxonomy (GTDB): domain Bacteria; phylum Bacteroidota; class Bacteroidia; order Palsa-965; family Palsa-965; genus Palsa-965. The sequence continues at coordinate 2,090 of DASYGQ010000263.1, forward strand.
TCCTGGTATAAAACACTACAATATTGTCTTTCCCATACAAATGATACAGATCGCTCCCGGGTTCAATGTGCTGCAAGCCAACCGATGCTTTTCCGTTCTCGAACTCAGCCACACACTTCAATTTGCAGCCTGTCTTTTCCGCCTCGTGGAATAAATGCCTGAAATGTGCTTCCTCCTTCCCGAGTTCCGTATAAAAATCGTCCACACTTCCCTTCATGCAGGATTCCGGGAGGAAAGATGCGTTCTGAACATCTTTCATCTCCAGAACATAACCCGCTTCACGGGCGAGAATCAGGATTTTCCGCCTTACGTCGATTCCACTCAGATCGGTCCGGGGATCCGGCTCTGTATATCCTTCGTTCTGGGCATCCTTAACAATTTGCGCAAAACTGCGCTCCGTATTGTATTGATTAAACACATAGTTGAGCGTACCTGACAACACGGCCTTGATTTTATACACTTCATCTCCGCTCCTGATCAGGTCATTCAATGTTCCGATGATGGGCAGACTTGCACCTACATTTGTTTCGAACAAAAAAGAAGCATTGAAGGCAGATGCAAACTGTTTCAACTCCTGATATTGACGATAGGAAGATGAGCAAGCGATTTTATTGCAGGCAACAACGGAAATGCTGCCGGCAAGCAACTCAGCATACGCACCAGGCACCTTTTCATCAGCTGTCACATCCACAAACACTGAATTACGCAAATTCCGAAGTCTCACCTGGCTTACAAATTTTTTTAGCTCCATAGACTCACCCTTCTCAAGCTCTCCAAGCCATTCAGCAGGGTGGATGGATGACTCTGAAAAAAGCATTCGCCTGCTATTGGCTATTCCCACTAAATTAATCTGAAGATTATAGTGTTCCCTTAAGTGAGTCTGTTGTCTGTGAAGTTGTGTCATCAGTCGGCTGCCTACATTTCCCAGCCCGACGACAAACAGGTTCACTTGCTTGATTGCGGTTTCGAAAAATTCCTCATGCAATACATTGCTTGCTTTTCTAAGATCGGCGATACCTATTACCGCTGATATGTTCCGCTCCGATGAACCCTGAGCAATAGCCCTGATGTTCACTCCGTTCCTGCCCAGCGCACTGAACATTTTCCCTGAAATTCCTGGTTTATTTTTCATGCGGTCGCCTATCAATGCAAGGATGGCAAGATCTTTTTCCACTTTCAACGGCTCAATCTGCCGATTTTCAATTTCAGGCAAGAACACTTTATTGACCACGGCTCTTGCACGTTCAGCTTCAGATTCCGACACTGCGGTGGTAATTGAATATTCGGAAGAGCACTGGGTTATAAAAATAACATTGATTTTCTCAAGCGCCAGTGCTTCAAACAAACGCTTGGAGATTCCAGGGACTCCAACCATACCGCTTCCTTCG
>DASYGQ010000265.1:0-7243 GCA_035999585.1 Bacteroidia bacterium
ACAATGTACCGGGTCCCCGCTATACCAGCTACCCGACTGTTCCCTATTGGGACACCAAGGGATTTTCCCTGCCCGTATGGGAAGAGTCGATCCGGTCTTCCCTGAAGGCATCATCCAGTGGAGATGGGATGAGCATTTACATTCACCTGCCTTTTTGTGAAAGCTTATGCACCTATTGCGGATGCAATACCCGTATCACTGTCAACCATGCCGTTGAACAACCCTATGTGAAAGCATTGCTTCTGGAATGGCAGATGTATCTCGATCTGTCGGATGGCCCTCCGCGCATTTGCGAAATCCACCTGGGAGGAGGAACACCCCCCTTCTTTTCACCGGAGAACCTGGCCAGATTGCTGGTACAGATTCTTTCCACTTCTGTCATTTCAGAAAAAGCCGAATTCAGTTTTGAAGCGCATCCGGGCAATACAAGCACTGAGCATTTACAGACTTTATATGATTTGGGATTCCGCAGAATCAGTCTGGGTATTCAGGATTTCGATCCGTATGTGCAGGAGCTGGTGAACCGGATTCAGCCCTTTGAGAAAGTGCTTGCTGTTACGGAAGAGGCCAGACGGATCGGATATACTTCAGTGAATTACGACCTGATTTACGGTTTGCCGGGACAAACTGTTTCAAGTGTGTTGGGTACCATAAAGCAGGTGAGCAGCCTGAAACCCGACCGCATTGCTTTCTATAGCTATGCGCATATTCCCTGGATCAAACCCGGGCAGCGCAAGTTTACAGCAAATGATCTCCCGACAGGGAAAGAGAAGGGCCTTCTGTATGAAGCCGGAAGAGCCGGACTTCAAATGGCTGGTTACGAAGAGATCGGCATGGATCATTTTGCCCTGCAAAGCGATTCGCTTTACCGTGCGGCGGAAAACAAACAGCTGCACCGCAACTTTATGGGATACACACACCGCTACACACCTCTTCTGATCGGACTCGGAGTTTCGGCAATCAGTGAAACAAGCAACTGCTACGCACAAAACGAAAAGAAAGTGGAAGACTATTACAGGAGCATCCTGGAGGGTCGGCTTCCGGTCTTTAAAGGACATGTGCTTACTGCAGCCGATCAGATTCTTCGCAAACACATTCTGCGAATCATCTGTACGATGGAAACTTCCTGGGATGATCTTTCCATGCAATGCGATGAAGTGTTTGACGCACTCGGCCGCCTCAGGGAAATGGAAGATGACGGGCTTCTCGTGATCGGAAGCAGTAGTCTGCACGTGGAAGAGAAAGGCAGACCTTTTCTCCGGAATATATGCATGGCTTTTGATGCCAGACTATGGGCTGAGATGCCGCAGTCTCAGATATTCAGCAAAACAGTGTGATCAGTCTCTTATAACCAATCAGAAAGAAATATGTTCATCAGACAATTTTACACCAACTGCCTCGCTCAAGCCGCCTATTACGTGGAATCAAAAGGAGAAGCACTTATTATTGACCCGCTCCGTGACACGAAGCCCTACCTGGATCTGGCTCAGGAGCGCGGGGCAAAGATTCGGCATATTCTCGAAACGCATTTTCATGCCGACTTTGTCTCCGGCCATCTGGAGCTGGCGCGACAGACCGGAGCCATTATTATTTATGGAGGAGGCGCAAGGCCACGCTACAGAGCATTGGTCGCCAATGACGGAGAAGTGCTGAGTCTTGGAGAGATCCGAATACGCATCTTGCATACGCCGGGACATACCCTGGAATCGTGCTGTTTTCTGTTACTGGATGAACAGGGAAAAGAGTACTGCCTCTTTACAGGCGATACACTCTTTGCCGGCGATGTGGGAAGGCCCGATCTCATGAGCGGAAACCTCAGCAAAGAAACGCTTGCTTCCATGCTCTACGACTCCCTGAACAAGAAGATCATGCCACTTGCCGACAATCTCATCATTTATCCCGGACACGGACCAGGTTCCGCATGCGGCAAACACATCGGACGGGAAACGGTAACCACGCTAGGTGAACAGAAACGAACCAATTATGCGCTCATGGAGCAGGACCGGGATGCGTTTATTCTCAAAATAACGGAAGGTCTTGTTTCGCCTCCTGCGTATTTTTTCAAAGATGCAGGCATCAATGCAAACGGATATCAGCCGCTGGAAGAAGTCATGCTAAGAGCTCAAAGGCAATTGCTGCCGGAAGAATGGAAGAAAGCAGCTCTGGAAGGCGCCGTTTTGCTTGATACTCGCACGGCTGAAGTATTTGCAAAAGGGCATGTGAAAGGAGCAATCAATATTGGATTGAATGGCGACTTCGCCGTATGGGCCGGAACGCTTCTCCCTTTTGACAATCCGATTGTTTTATTTACCGAGAAAGGTTCTGAGAAAGAAAGCATCACGCGCCTGGCCCGGATCGGTTATGATTCGATTTTGGGTTGTGCTGCTGTTCCTGATGAGGCCGGGGAGCAGAGCAGGGTGGAGCTTGTGTATCCGGAGACATTCAGGAATGTCGTGAAGGAAGGGAAATACGTTATCCTGGATGTAAGGCGGCCAGCTGAAACAGAAAAGAGAAAGTTGAAGAACGCCATGCTCATGCCTTTGGCAGAGCTCCCTCAGCGTTTCCAGGAGCTGAATAAGGAAGACCGTCTTCTGATCTGCTGTGCCGGAGGGTACCGGTCCATGATTGCGGCTTCCTTTCTGAATGCGAATGGTTTTGAGCAGACAAGTAGTATTGCAGGAGGGATAGACAGGATTGAACGGGAAGCCTCTGAGCTGGTTACTCATTATTTTTTCAAGGAAAAATCAGCCGGATGATTATTATCATTTGACAAAGAAGACCCTTGCCCGATATTTGACAAAAAAGATAAAACATGGAAAATTCAGGATCAATTACCTCGGCCATCGTGGATGGTTTGCGCAAAACAGCTGATGAACTGGAAGCGTTCAGGTTGCAACTGACGCTCGGAAAGGCCGATGCTTCCGACAAATTTGAAGAGATGAAAAAAGAGCTTAGCGGATTTGTTTCCGGGCTTAAAACAAAGTTGAATAAAATAAAGCAGTTTGGCGGGCGTAAAGCGGAGGAACTGCACGAGGCGCTGGATGAGCTCCAGTTGCAGCTTGCACTCGGAAAGGCAGAGGCGCGATTGCATTTCGAGATTCAGGAAAAGAAGATTCTGGAAGCCTTGCAAAAAATAGAAAAGGGAATTGAAAAACTGGTGAAAAAAGCGGAGCTTCCACCGCATCTTGAAAGTGAATTGCAACGGGAAGCCGCCAAAGCCCGGATAAAAATGGAAATTCTCCGGCTCCGTTTTAAAATAAAGAAAATGGATGCCAAAGGCAAAATGAAGGACTATATGAACGAACATATCGAAAGCCTGAACAAGCTCGCCGGCAAGATCAAATCAGCAGCTAATCCTGTTGAGGAAAAAGGAAAGTGGAAACACTTTAACGAGGAAATGAAAGAAGCCTACGATCACCTTAAAACGGCTTTTTCCAAACTGTAAGAATTACTTTTAAATGGACCGCGGATTTTTATGATTGGTTATGATTGTCATGATTAACCAATCATTTTTTATCATAGTAATCATGAAAATCCGCGGTCTATAAAATAAGCTTCTTTTCCCCCTCAGAAAATTCTGAAGCATTATCAATTGCCCTTATTTGTTTTTTCAAGAACAGCCAGGCGTGTTTCCACTGCAACCAGTTTCCCTTCTGTTACATAAATCTGCTCCTGAAGCTTTTCTATTTCTTTCGTATGTGCAATGTGCAGTTTGGAGTAAGCTGCTTCTGCTGCATTGTTCAGCCTTTCTTCAAGTTCGGCTTTGGCCTCATGGGCTTTTGCAAGCAGACGTTCGATGATGGGCTCAGGGTTTTCATCCTCATCGGGATGGAACACATCGTTGTAGTGCTCTCTTCCTTTTTCGACCATGCCGGAAAGTTTGTGCATGAGTTCTTCGTCTTTCAGAATAACGTAGAGGTTCGTGCTCAGGCTGAGCATTTGCAGAAGTGTTTTGGCTTTCATGACTGAAGTATTTGAATTCTGAAACAGGTATGGATAATTGGATAATGAATTTTACTGACTCAAAAGTACCATCCCCGGAAGGTTGCTCTATGATTCAAATCAGGAGATGTCATGACACATGTCATAAAGGATGATGATTCAATTACCTCTCTTTGCTGTGTTAAAACAATACAAACCAAGCATTCCCATGAGAACAAAGAAAATTGCCCGGAAATTATGCGGTCTGCTGATGGCAGGCGCAGTGGTGATGTGCATGTCATATACTACTACTGGAAAGAACCATGTTATTGGAGAATGGTCGGCTCCCGCTTCTGCCGACGCAACGGTGAATCCTTTGAAAGGTGATATAGCATCTGTAGCCGCAGGGAAGAAGATTTATACCCAGCTTTGTGTCGTCTGCCACGGGGATAAAGGAAAGGGCGACGGAATTGCCGGCGCCAGTCTCAATCCTCACCCGGCAGATCACAGCCTGCCCAAATTCCAAAAGCAAAGTGATGGAGCCATTTTCTGGAAGATCAGCACGGGAAGGCCTCCGATGGCCAGCTATGAAAAAATTCTGACTCCAACACAACGCTGGCAGGTCGTCAACTATCTGAGAACCTTAAGCGCTGCTCCTAAACATTCCTGAACACGATTTATTTAAAACCACAACCTGTATGAAAATTACGAAGATGATTGCCTTCCAAACACTGGCAATGGGAATTTTTGGATTATTCTCTTTCGGAGTTCTAAAGGCGCAAAGTGATTCCACCGCGCAAAATCCTACACCTGATCCTCCGCCAAACAAAGCAAGAGGCGGTTCCCAGAAAGTGCTTCTGGCAGGTAAGGCCAGTGCCATGTGGCAAAGTAGCGAAATCAAAGGCAGTCCTTCGGCCAACAGTTTCAACCCGATCGGACTGATGCTGATGCCCTTGGTAAAGATCAATGAACGCCTGTTCCTGGATGCACAGATTGAGGTGGATGCAAATCCTGACGGTGGTGGGGCTTCCGTCAACCTGAATGAACTCATCATCTATTACCGTGTGGCACCGGCCATCAATCTGTTCGCCGGAAACTTCAGCCCCAAATACGGAATATTCCTGGGTGTGCTCGACGACTTCACCAACCGGTATGCCACTTCACCCATTGGTATGGGCCATGGCCCTCAGACCCAAACCGGGATCGGTGTACAGGGTGGTATTCAGGTGGGTTACTCGAAACTGAATTATCAGTTGTACGTGTCGAACGGACCACAGCTTACGGTGGATAGCAGCGGAACAAATAACGGCGTACTGAACTATGGCAACTATACCGATAACAATAAAAATAAAGCAGTAGGAGGATCCATCGGGTTTTTGCCTTTTTCGAATTCTTCGCTGCAAGTCGACTTATCAGGCCAGTATGCCGGTAAAACCGGAGATGCCGGCACCGCCTTTGAAAACATCAGCAGCAGCTCCTGGGCAGCGGATCTGAACTATTTCCATGTGTTCAATCCGATCATGGTGCGTGTGCTGGCGGAATACAACAGTACGCAGACTCAGAATTTCAACCTGTACACTGACGATTCGCATACTTCTTTGCTCGTGCCTCAGTTCAACAACTTGCAGACCGGTTGGTTTGCCGGTGCGACGCTTCGGGCCAGCGGTTTGAAGAATGCGGTGCTCAGCAATTTTGAACTGGGAGGAAGGGTAGGTTCGTTTACGGCGCCGAAAGATGCCATGTGGGGCGGTAATATGGTGAACCAAACCACTGTTTGTCTGACTTATTGGTTTACCTGGAAAACACCTCTGAATTTTGCTTACGATGTATATACCCAAAGCGGAAGCCCGACTCAGACGGCCTGGGTGGTTCGGAGCATTTTCTTTTTCTAGTACAAAAACATTGAATTAATCATTGATAGCGATATAAAATCAGCCCTATGAAAACCCGAATCCGCTTCACTATTCTTTCTGTTTCATTCGCCTTGTTAGGCGCTGTTATCATAAGTGCAGGCGTTACCAGCTGCAAAGTTCCGGAAGCCATCGCGGCGAAGTCGGGGGCTCAGCTCTGGGGAGAGAACTGCAACCGTTGCCACAACGCACCTGATCCCCGCACTTACAGCGATGATCAATGGGATGCGGCCTGTGAACACATGCGCCAGAAAGCCATTCTCACCAATGCCGAAATTGTCAAGATTAAGGATTTCCTGAAGTCGGCCAACTGATTGTCTTTACTGGACGGCCCCTGTTGAACTGTATTTGCGGTTTGGCAGGGGTCTTTTCATGGGCGGTTGAGGAATGCTTAAAGGAATTTCGAATATCGAACGCCGAATATCGAATGTCGAAGTGTATTTCCGGGTATTATTCGGAGAACTCTTTTTGATTAACCATTGCATTAGGAGGCAAAAAGAAACCACGACTCCTTCCGGGGTCGTGGCTGTTTTGCGGGGATATAAAGCGGGGATCGGCTGGGTTGGAAAACCCGGCTTAATACAGGGAAGACAAAGCTTTTCCCTGATCGTTCTGCTGTTCGAGTGTCCATTTGTCGGTGGCTGTGACAGCCAGCCATTCTTTGCCTGATTTGCGGTAGAGCTGAACGGTCAGGCCAAAGTTATCATTGAAAATTTCTTCGAGATCGGCACTGCTCATTCCGGGAGTAATGGTTATTTCGCCTTTGCGGTGAATCGTTCTGCATTCTCCCAGGGTTCTGTTGGTATTGACGAGTTTCTCTGAAGGCGGGGCCCCGGCATGCGGAGGCTTCGAGAAAAATTCGATTGTCAGATAGGGGAAAAGAAGACTGAATTCGGTTTGAATTGCATTTATTTTCCGATGGTCATTGATTGTTATTTTCATATAAGTTCTTTTAAATCTTTCTTTCCTAAAGCTCAATTGCTTTATTGTTCTGTTTTTGTTTTCAAGTGGTGGGGTTTTTGAGTGTTGACTTCCTTACACAAAAATACCCCTGTTTGGAGAGCAGGGGTATGATAATGGCACGAAACCGGACTGATTTAAATCAGTTTGAGGCTTAATTTTTTACTTTTCTGAGTTTGTCGTAATCCAGGATGGTCACCACACTTCCTTTGATTTCAATCAGTTTTTCACTTTTAAGATCGCTCAGCATGCGGATAGCTGTTTCGGGTGCAGTGCCGGCCAGGTTGGCGAGGTCTTCCCGGGAAATATTGATGCTGAATACAGCTTCCCCGTCTTTTTTATAGCGGTCATACAAGGTCACCAGAGCTTCGGCCACCCGTTTTCTGACGGAGTTGTAAGCCAGTTTGATCAGTTGCTCTTCCCGGTCTTTGAGATCATTGGAAAGCATCTGG